>JBKJOA010000478.1:0-9314 GCA_046593365.1 Limisphaerales bacterium | reverse complement strand
TCACAACACTGAGAAAAATAATCGGGCGGCGAGGACTGGGCGAGCTTCTGCCGAGAGAATCTCGGCAGCACAATGGGCCGTCGCCGAGATGGTCGCGACGCTTTATGACGAATCGCTGGATGCGTTTGCGCCGCATCGTTGGATGCAGCGGCTGAATATTTTTCGACAGGATTATTCCACCGCGCAACCCACTTTTCAGAACATGGCGCGAAGTTTTAATCCGTATTGGAGCGATTGGAATTCGAGAACGGGAGTGCTTTCGCTGACCTACCGCCATTTTCCGTATGACCTCACGCAGAACCTTTGGGGTTACCAATATTATGCACGCCAGAAAGGGATCGGCGTGCGGGGAGGAATCGCGCCCATGGAAAGCGTTGCCTTCAATGATGCACTTGGTGAGGACAAGGCGGAAAGGCCTGCCTCGGTGACCGCAATTGCACTCACAAAAAGTTTGGACGGTAGATCGAAAGCTGAACCTGAAATCGCCAGCGCGCAATTCCCACCCGCCGCAAGCGATGTCGACTTGAGCAAAGTCGCCGCGCGGAAAAATCTGAATGAGACGGCGTTCTTTTTTCCGCAACTCACTTCCGACGGCAATGGCGTGGTGCGAATGACGTTCACGATGCCCGAATCTTTGACGCAATGGAAATTCATGGGCTTCGCGCATGATAAAAATGTTCGCTCCGGTTTCATCGAAGGAAAAATCGTCACGTCGAAGGATTTGATGGTGCAGCCAAATCCGCCGCGATTCTTGCGGGAAGGTGATGTGGTGGAATTCACGGTGAAAGTTTCCAACCAGAGTGAGGCGGCGCAGAAAGGAAAGGTGCGGCTGACGTTTGACAATGTGCTGCCAAGTTCTACTCGGCAGGCCGGAACTGCCGAGAGAATCTCGGCAGCACATTCGATCGACGACCTGCTCGGAAATGATTCACCCGAGCAAAGTTTTGAAATTGCGGCGAAGGAATCGCGCAGTTTCAGTTGGAAGATCAAAACGCCCGAAGGTTTGTCGCTTTTGAGTTATAAAGCAGTCGCGGCAACGGATAAAACCTCCGACGGCGAAGAAGGAATTTTCCCCGTGCTGTCGCGGAGAATTCTTGTGACGGAATCAATGACGTTGCCGATTCGCGGGCCAGCGGAAAAGAATTTTAAATTCATGAAATTGCTGGAGTCAGGAAAATCCGACACGCTAAAAAGCCAGAACCTAGTCGTGCAAATGGTTTCAAATCCGTCGTGGTATGCGGTGATGGCGCTGCCGTATCTGATGGAATTTCCTTACGAATGTTCGGAACAGACGTTCAATCGCTTTTACGCGAATTCGCTCGCACGGCACATCGCGAAGTCTGATCCAAAGATTCACAAAATCTTTGATCAATGGCGCGGCACACCGGCGCTCGACAGTCCGTTGGAAAAAAATCAGGATTTGAAAAGTGTCACGCTCGAAGAATCGCCGTGGGTTCGTCAGGCGCAAAATGAAAGCCAGGCGCGGCGCAATGTGGGAATTCTTTTTGACGACAATCGGCTTGATTACGAAACCGCGAAAAATTTCGAGAAGCTCGCGCAGATGCAAAACCACGACGGCGCGTGGCCGTGGTTTCCGGGCGGGCCGGGCAACGATTACATCACGCTCTACATCACGACGGGCTTTGGTCGCGTGCGTCATCTCGGCGTCGAGGTGAACACGGAACCAGCAATTCGTTCGCTCAATCGTTTGGATAATTGGATTGACGAAACGTATCGCGAAATTTTGCGGCACGGAAACAAGGACGCGAATCATTTGAGTCCCACGATTGCGCTCTATTTGTATGGCAGAAGTTTCTTTTTGAAGGATAAAGGATTTGCCGCGAACCATCGCGAGGCGGTCGATTATTTCCTCGGGCAAGCGCGCGAGTTTTGGCTGAAGCTCGACAATCGCCAATCGCAAGGACATCTGGCCATCGCGCTCAATCGTTTCGACGACCAGAAAACGGCGCGAGCGATTGTGGCTTCCATCAAAGAGCGTTCGGTCACGACGGAAGAAATGGGAATGTTCTGGCGCGAATTGGAATTGTCATGGTGGTGGTTCCGCGCGCCGATTGAAACGCAGGCGCTGATGATTGAGGCGTTCGACGAAGTGATGAACGATGCGAAAACAGTCGAAGATTGCAAAGTCTGGTTGCTAAAACAAAAGCAAACGCAAGATTGGAAAACCACGAAAGCAACGGCGGATGCGGTTTATGCGTTGTTACTGCGCGGTGGAAAAAATCTGGCGCGCGATGCACTCGTGGAAGTGTCGCTAGGCGGGCAAAAAATCAAGCCGGAAAAAGTTGAAGCGGGAACGGGCTTTTACGAAAAGAGATTTGCCACTGGGGAAATTAAACCTGCGCTTGGTGAAATCACGGTGAAGAAAGTCGATGAAGGCGTCGCATGGGGCAGCGTGAATTGGCAATACCTGGAAGACATGACGAAGGTCACGCCACACGAAGGCACGCCTTTGAAATTGAAGAAGACGCTTTTCAAAAAAGTGAACACGAATCGCGGGCCAGTTTTAGAAACTTTGAAAGGTGGAATGAATGTCGGCGATGAATTGGTGGTGCGCGTCGAGCTGCGGACGGATCGCGATATGGAATATGTTCACCTGAAAGATCAACGCGGCAGCGGCACCGAGCCGGTGAATGTCCTCTCGCAATACAAATATCAGGATGGCCTCGCCTACTACGAATCGACGCGCGACACCGCGAGCCATTTCTTCATCGATTATTTGCCGAAAGGAATTTACGTCTTCGAATATTCCACGCGGGTCCAGCTTCGCGGCGAATACCAAAGCGGCATCGCGGAAATCCAGTGCATGTACGCGCCCGAATTCAATAGCCATTCGGAAAGTTTTAAATTGGTGGTGAAATAAATATCATCAGGCCTTGACCTGATTGACAACGTTCGTCGAGCGCGGGAAGGTTTCAATTACAAGGAACATTCAACTACTCCCGGACAACGTTGATTATGAAAAAAATTGCCATCATTCTTTTTACGGTTGCGTTGTGCTGCGTGACGCGCGCATTTGCCCAGGACATCGCACCGCGCGCACGAATCGAAACAATGTTTAAGTCCTTTGCGCCGGGCAAAAGCGAATTCGCCATCGACGCGTTTGGAAAAGATTCGCTCATGTCGCCTCAATTAATAGACCAGATAAAATCACAGGCAAAAACAATCCTGACGCCGGAGAAAACAATTTTGGGGTTTGAGTTTATTCAGGAACAGAGCGTGGGCCAATCGGTCAAGCGGCTCACCTATGTTTTGAAGCTGGCAGACCGTCCACTCTATTGGAATTTCTCCTTTTACAAGCCGACTAATGCCTGGGTTCCGTTACGAATGATTTTTGTCGAGGAGCCTTGATTGGGAGCGCATCTTGACACCACCACCAATCAGGCGAGACGCATTTCTGTTTGGAGTTCCGCCTTCAGGCGGTTCCCGCGCACACCAACCGCCTGAAGGCGGAACTCTAAACGGTGGTGGTGTCAAGATGCGCCCCTTGATTGGTGGAATGCTGCTATTGACTGGAAAAGGATCGCCGGTCAATTTCCTCGGGCCATGATCATTCGCTGGTTTTTATTTCTAGCTGTTTTGTCATCTCATTTTGCGGTTGGCGAAGCGGCTCGCGGGGACGCTCGTTCCATCCAAAATTCAAACGGCACTACCGGCTCATCTGTTTCGCGTTTGGATAGAAATAATCTTCTTCAATTCCACGACTCGAAGGGAAATGTCGTTGAAGGCAAGACGAGGCGCGATTGGCAGAAGCGGCGCGCAGAAGTCCTGGCGGCGATGCAGGAAATAATGGGGCCGTTGCCGGGAAAAGAAAAACGTTGCCCGCTGGATATGAAAATTGAGGAGGAGGTGGACTGCGGTTCGTACGTGCGACGTTTCATCACTTATTCCACCGAACCTGATTCGCGGGTACCCGCTTACCTGCTCATCCCCAAAGCCGCTTTGACAGGGCACAAAAAATTTCCCGCCATACTTTCCCTGCACCAAACCCATGCGCTTGGCCAGAAGGTCGTCGTAGGTCTGGGCAGAAGTCCGCACGACGAATACGCCGTGGATCTCGTCCAGCGCGGCTATGTTTGCCTGGCCCCGCCCTATCCGCTACTTGCCAACTACGCGCCCGATCTCAAAGCCCTTGGTTATCAGAGCGGAACCATGAAGGCAATCTGGGACAACATGCGCGGAATTGATTTTCTAGAGTCACTTCCATTTGTAAAGCGAGGCGGTGTCGCGGCAATTGGCCATTCGCTCGGTGGGCACAATTCTATTTACACCGCGGTATTTGACGAACGAATCAAAGTTGTCGTGTCGAGTTGCGGATTTGATTCGTATCTCGATTACATGAACGGAAACATTATAGGTTGGACGAGCGAACGTTATATGCCGAAGTTGCTGGATTATTCGCTCGCGGAAATACCCTTTGATTTTTATGAAATGATCGGAGCCCTCGCACCCCGCCCATTTTTTGTCAATGCGCCAATCGGTGATTCAAATTTTAAATGGAAGAGTGTGGATGGGATTATTGCCGCTGCGCGACCGATTTACAAATTGTATGGAGCGGAGAGTAAATTGCGCGTGGAGCATCCGGATTGCGCGCATGATTTTCCAGATGAAACACGTGAGGCGGCTTACCGGTTTATTGAATCCCATTTGAAGTGATGCAAAGGGCGCAGATCTCTCAAAAAATCGCCTGTTGACAGGTAAAAGGCGTGTGATACAAACGCACGTCAGCGAAAGAAATGCGGTGTGGGTGTCAGAAGACAGATTGTCCGTTGCGACATTCAGTGATACTGCCGGTACAGAATCTCCAACACGGTTTTTTAAGCGGATATTCAAACACATGAGCGAAAACAGATTATTCGTGGGAAACCTCGCGTATCAAAAGATGGAAAACGACCTGCAGGATTATTTCTCCCAGGCAGGAGCGGTCACTTCGGTGAACCTGATGATGGACAAATTCACAGGCAAATCTCGCGGATTTGCTTTTATTGAATTCGCTTCGCCTGCGGACGCCCTAAAGGCAGTTGAGATGTTTCAGGGCAAAGATTTTCAAGGCCGCGAGCTGACGGTCAATATTGCTCGCCCCAGAGAAGAACGTCCTCCTCGTCGTGAAGGCGGTGGCAGCGGTTACCGCGGTGGTGGCGGAGGCCGGGAGCGCGAAGGCGGCGGACGCGAGCGCTACTAAGAGTGAGATATTTCGAACGGACGGTTTTAACCGTCCGTTTTTTTTACTGGTTAAGATTTGACACTTTTTCCCCGCAACCCTAGCTTGAGCTTACAGAAAATATGGCTGAAAACTTAAACTTACCCTCCGGAGCTGTTCCGCCCAAACCGGGTGAAGCGGCTAAAGTTCAACCTAAAAAAGAGACGGTACGCATCAATTTGCCGCCGAAGCCAACGGCTTCTCCGACAATTAAGTTGCCGACACTGCCAACGGGCGCTCCAGCACCACAGACAGCGTCCGCCGCCGCGCCCGTCGCCGCTGCTCCAGCACCCGGAACCGGACTAAAGCCACCGACGCCGCCAACCTCGGGCGCGCCGGGTTCTCGCGTCGCCACTGCGCCACCGACCGCGCAACGTTCCGCCGTCACCGGCCCCGGTGCACCAGCGCCTCGTCAGGCTCCAGCTCAAGCCGCTACCGTCAGCGGTGTGGACAAAGTTTTGGCGGTCTTGGCCGCCATTGCCAGCATTGCTGCTTTGGGCACGGTCATCTTTTTAGCCTTTATTTTTAATACTCATCCGGGAAGCTAAGATCCCGTCCGATCGAAGATTATGGCTGCAGCCAATATTGTTGTTCTAAACACGGCGAACTTTTCTGCCGAAGTTCTGAAGTCAAACACTCCCGTACTCGTTGATTTTTGGGCGGAATGGTGTGGGCCGTGCAAGATGATTGCGCCAGTTCTTGATGAATTAGCTGCCGAATACGACGGTCGCATTAAAATTGGCAAAGTGAATATTGACGAAGATCAGGCGCTTGCTTCGCAATACGGCGTGCGTGCCATCCCTACTCTTCTTATCTTTAAAAATGGCGAAGTCGCCGAGCAAATCGTCGGAATGCGCTCCAAGCGCGATCTGAAATCCAGTTTGGACAAAGTCGCGTCTTAAAGTTTTCGACGGACGATATGTCTTTCATCGTCACGCCCGGAAAACTAACTCAACGCGCCGAATTGTATCATCAGCTCGGCTCTATGCTTTCTGCGGGAATTCCATTGATCCAAGCGGTGGACATGGCCGGAAAAAATTTACCCAATCGCGCTTCTCGAAATGCGCTCTCAAAAATTGGACGAAACCTTCAGGATGGTCACACCTTTGCGCAATCAATGTCCCAATTGTCTGGCGGTTGGATGACTTCCTTTGATCTGGCTCTTCTTTCTGCAGGCGAACAAAGCGGTCGATTGGATGTCGTTTTTAAAACTTTGTCGGGCTATTATAATTCACGAGCAAAAATCACGCGTGACACTATTTCCGAAATGTTGCAAAGCCTTGTTACGATTCATGTTTTTCTTTTAATTTTTCCGCTGGCTTATTTAATCGACGCTGTCACGAAAGGCGCTGTTGGTGCTTTTATCATGCAGAAATTTATCGTCTTTGGAACGCTTTACGGTTCGGTGATCCTTTTGCTTTACGCCTGCCAGGGACAGCGTGGAGAAAAGTGGCGCGCCGTTCTCGAGGCGCTGAGTCGGCGAATTCCGTTTTTAGGAAAAGCCCGCCACTACCTGGCTTTGGCGAGATTATCTGCCGCTCTGGAATCGCTTATTAACGCAGGAATTTCGATCATCAATGCTTGGGAACTTTCGGCCATTGCCAGCGGTTCGGTTTTCATTCACCGCGTTGTTGCGACATGGAGACCAAAAATCGAAGGCGGCATCCCTCCTTCGGAATTAGTCAACAGTTCCAAACAATTTCCTGAGATGTTTGCGAACCTTTATCAGACGGGCGAGACGAGTGGACAACAAGACGACACTCTGAAAAGATTGCACGCGTATTATGAAGAAGAGGGATTCCGGAAGCTGCGTTTGTTCACGAAAATGTTGAACGGACTCATTTACGCGATCGTAGTCATCATGGTTGTCAAAGTGGTCTTTGGCTTCTACCTCGGCTACTTCGGCGCGATCTCTGAGGCGACTAATTTCTGATTTTAGTCTATGATAATTTCTCAAATCCTTTCCAACGAAGAACTGCGTCATCATGAATTTCCCGTTGTAAAAGAAAAAATTTTCCTTGGCCACGCCGGTGTCTGTCCCCTGCCCCGCCGCGTATCTGAAGCCATCCGTAACTACACAGAGCAATGCACGTTGGGCGACCAGGAAGCGTTTATTCCGCCAGCGCGCATCCAAACATTTCGCGAAACGGCGGCGCGTTTACTTAAAGCAAAACCTGAGGAAATTGCCTTCGTCGGTCCCACCTCGCTGGGATTGAGTTTTGTGGCCAGCGGATTGCAATGGAGAAGGGGTGATAACATCCTGATCTATTTCGACGACTATCCTTCCAACGTTTATCCTTGGATGGCTCTTGCGGAAAAAGGGGTGCAGGTCCGCTTGATGAACATCCGTGAGCTGGGAAAAATTCGCGCGATCGATGTCATCGGTCAAGTGGACGAAAATACGCGGCTCGTCGCGCTCGCTTCCAATCATTTCGTCGCCGGTTATCGAATCGACATTCGCGCCATCGGGGAATTTTTGAGAAAACGAGATATACTTTTTTGTCTCGATGCCATTCAAACGCTAGGCGCGTTTCCGACCACGGTTGAAAATGTCGATTTCGCCGCGGCTGACGCGCACAAATGGCTGCTCGGCCCGTGCGCCGCTGGAATTCTTTATGTGAGAAAAGCTGTTCAGGACAAATTAAAGCCAACAGTTTTCGGCTGGCACAACGTCAGTTGTCCAAATTACACCGCACAGGAAACGATTGTTCATCCACCGAACGCGCGCCGCTACGAAGCTGGTTCAGAAAATTTACTCGGCTTGGTTGGTCTGCACGCCGCGATGGAAATGCTTCTGGAAATCGGCGTGGATAATATCGCCGCAGAACTTTTGCGAAAAAGGAAATGGCTCGTTCCCGCCATTCAATCGAAAGGCTACAAGGTTTTGCAAGCTGATGCCTCGCCGGAAAACGCGAGCGCGATCATTAGTTTCTACCGGGAAAATTTCGACATAGCCGCGCTGCACAAGAAACTTGGAGAGGCAAACATCGTGACATCCTTGCGCAACGATCGAAGCGGCCAGCGTTACATCCGTCTCTCGCCCCATTTTTACAACACCGACGCGGAGCTGAATCGCGTTTTGGAATTAGTGTGAGCTTGTCTCTACGAACTTTACTTCTGAACCTCGGTGCCAGGTTCCATCGCTAACTCAGCCGGCTTTTCAACTTTCGCTCGCGTCCATCGCCGAATCAATCCGTCCACCGGACCGAAAATCCAAGCCAGGCAAAACAAAAATGTCGCCATCACTACCATTGCTCCGGCCGTTGAGCAATCGAGCCATGTTGCGAGATGAATTCCTAAAATGGAACTGAGCGCGGCGTTCACCACAGTCAAAAGCATGATTACGGGAAGTCGTTGCGAAATGAGCGAGGCGGTTGCACCCGGCATGATCAGCATCGCCACAACCAGAATCGCGCCGACCGATTCAAATGCGCTCACCACGACGACCGAGAGCCAACACATCAAGACATAATGCACAACAGAGGCGTTGATTCCGAGCGAAGTCGCCAAACCGGGATCAAATGAACTGACGAGCAATTGTTTGTAGAAAATCAAAACAAATGCTGCGGTCATCAGCGTGATGATTCCCATTCGGGCGACCGGAAGCGGGCCGAGATTCATCCCAATAAATTGCAGCGGCGGCTCCAGTTGAACAAAAGCAATTTCGCCGTAGAGCACGCATTCCTGATCCAGATCAACCTTTGATGCGTAGAGGCTGATGAGAATCACGCCGATGGCAAACAGCGTGGTGAACGCGATGCCGATTGCCGCGTCCTGTTTCACGCGACTTTTTTTGTGAATAATCTCGATGATGATCGTGGTAAGAACGCCTGCCGCGAGCGCGCCTATGAACATGGCGGTGCTGCTCCGGGATTGTGCAACTAAGAATGCAATCACCAATCCGGGCAAAATGCTGTGGCTGATGGCGTCGCCGACCAGTGCCATGCGGCGAAGAATGAGATAATTTCCAACCAACCCGCAGGCGGTCGTAACAAAAAATCCCATGAGCGCGATCCACATGCTGCTTAACGCCGAGCCGTTCGACCACGGCGCGAGAAAAAACTGCTGCAAACTAAAATCAGGGATCAAACTGTTC
>JBKJOA010000436.1:0-4601 GCA_046593365.1 Limisphaerales bacterium | reverse complement strand
TAAATATAACAACAATCGTCGAGCGGAAATTCATCCCGCTTTTTGGGCGAAACTTTTGGAAGATGCAACTTCATTACATTTTCTCCTTTTCACATAGTT
This sequence comes from Limisphaerales bacterium, assembly GCA_046593365.1. Classification (GTDB taxonomy): domain Bacteria; phylum Verrucomicrobiota; class Verrucomicrobiia; order Limisphaerales; family CANJXF01; genus CANJXF01. The sequence continues at coordinate 4,502 of JBKJOA010000436.1, read as the reverse complement.
TAGTTGAAACACACCGTTAAGAAATTGGGAACACCGTGAATGTTCTCGCAGCGACGCGAGGATATTGTTAAATATCCGCAGCCAACAAACATTTGTTCGGCAACATCCAAACATGACCAAACAGTCGAACGCGAAACCATCCGCCACAAAGTCGGCTTCAAAATGACAATGAAACATCCACTTGCAGAAATTTTTGGTTTTGCGGCGACGGACATGAGCGCAACGGCAAATCGTCATCGAACAAAACGTCTTTGTCCGTTCAATAATAAAGTTCCCAACTGTACGAAGGACAAAGCCCAGAACCCTCTTGGCGTTTGCAGTATTTTCCATGATGGCGAAGCGGTCATCACTTGTCCCGTGCGGTTTCGCCAGGAATGGATAATTGCCGATGACGCGGCAGACTTCTTTTTCCCTGCCGGTGCAACATGGACGACTCTAACGGAAGTTCGTTTGAAAGATGCAGAAGGAGGATCTGCTGGAAACATTGATGTTGTTCTTTGCGCTTATGACAAGTCGGGAAAAGTTTATGATTTCGGTGCGCTGGAAGTTCAAGCTGTTTATATTTCGGGCAATGTCCGAAATCCATTCGAGCATTACATGGAATCTCCCAGCAAAAATTGCAAAATGGATTGGACAGCCGAAGCAAATTATCCTCGGCCAGATTATCTTTCATCATCTCGCAAACGACTTGCCCCTCAACTGATTTTCAAAGGCGGGATCATTAACGCTTGGAATAGGAAAACCGCCGTCGCTCTGAACAAAGGTTTTTTCGATACGCTTCCGAAGCTACCGAAAGTTACAAAAGAAAAAGCGGATATTGCTTGGATGATCTATGATTTGAAGCCGCCTACAAACGCGGGCTCACATTACGAATTATTCCGAGAGCGCATTGTTTATACGCGCTTTGAACCCGCACTGAACCAGATTACAAAGTCGCGTCCCGGAAAAATGGAAGATTTTATCGGTCATTTACAGGAAAAGGTTGACGAGAAATTGGAAACTCCGCCGACAAATCGCACACTTGAAAATCCTTTTGATAAATGAGTGTTTCGCAGATTTTTTTATTGCCAGACATTATTGAGCGTGTTGGGCCAGTGAACGTGGCGTCCGTGCCGCAACGCAGTCCATTTCGTTATCCGGGCGGCAAAACTTGGCTCGTGCCACTGTTTCGCCGGTGGATGTTTAGTCTCGCAACTCAACCTAAAGTTCTCGTTGAGCCTTTCGCAGGTGGCGGAATCATTAGCCTGACCGCTGCATTTGAATCGCTTGCGGATAAAGTTGTGATGGTGGAACTGGATAAACAAATCGCGGCTGTCTGGGAAACAATTCTTGGCGGTGATGCAAAATGGCTTGCTAAACGTATGCTTACATTTGAGCTAACTCCTGAATCCGCAAAGGCGGAATTGGCTAAAGCCCCGCGTTCCAATCGTGAATTTGCTTTTCAAACAATCTTGAAGAACCGAACAGCACACGGTGGGATTCTCGCCGAAGGAGCAGGTGTTTTGAAAAATGGCGAAAACGGTAAAGGAATTTTGTCCCGTTGGTATCCACAAACTATCGCCAAGCGGATTACAAATATCGAACTCGTTACCAACCGTCTTGAATTTATTCATGGTGACGGATTTGAAGTGCTGACTCGTTTTCAGAAAGAACGCAACGCCGTGTTTTTCATTGATCCGCCATATACTGCTGGCGGTAAGCGGGCCGGTTCTCGTCTCTATACACATTCACAAATTGACCATGAGGATTTGTTTTCTCTTTGCGAAAAGTTGCGCGGCGATTTTCTGATGACTTACGACAACGCTGAAGAAGTTCGCACACTAGCCGAGCGACATGGCTTCGAGACAAAGCCCGTGGCGATGAAAAATACACATCACGCCGAGATGGATGAACTTTTAATCGGTCGAAATCTTGATTGGGTTGAAGACGGCGGCATTTTTCGTGAAGAAGCTCCGTCTTACAAAGTTGCATCGGTTGCAAAAAAACCGCGCCGCACAAAATGAAATGCATTGGCAAATTTTCACAGCTTTAGTTTTCGACCTACCGCTCTTTTCTTCCGCTCAACTTTTTGCCGATGATATGAAAATCAAGAAAGTCGGATTTAATCATTGATTCAAACGCGCTTCATTTTACGGAAAGCACTTGGGGAAAGTGCGTCAACGGACAGACTTTTCAGCAGGACACACTGACGAGTTTCAATGGCTGGAAATACACGACCTATTACGATGCGTCGCGGCGACTCTGTGTCGCGCGACGAAAACTCAACGCCCAAAATTGGGAAGTCATTCGATTCGCGGATTATCTCTTCAAAGGAAACAACACGCACAACGTCACGCTGCGCAAGGGCTGGAGGAATTTGGGTCGCACCTGGCGATTCTCGCCGGAATGGGCATCGGAATTTTTGCCATTTGCGCAATCCGCTTCCGCCAAAATTTCCTGAGAGAACCTGACTTTGGTTTTGTTTTGAACTACTTTATTTCAACCTGATAATGAAGCGATTTGTCAGACGCTAAATCGTCGAACATTGCCGAATCCAATTCGGGATGAAAAACGTTTTGGCCCACTCCGATTCTTCCAATCGGGTGACGGCCTCCTTTAAAATAATTCTTTATCGCAAACCTGGCGCACGGTAAATCCCCCGCAGGATCAAGAATCGAAAGCGCCACGATGTAATCTCCTGCCGGCAGGTCGCGCGACAATTTGAAAGTCCCTTTGATGTCATGGCTTACTGGCTTGATGTCGTATTCCAGACCCGTATTCCATTCGAAGCCGGTGTGTTCTTTGTCGCCAATCACCTGTCCCTTGCCTTGATCTGAAAATTCGCCGGGCAACCATTTGCGAATATCCAGTTTCGTGAAATTCGTTTTCCAAATAGGCTGGTGTGACGTGGGGTTGAGCAGACTGATTTCTACCGTCCAATTTTCATAGATCGGCGCGGAGCCAAGGTTGCGAACCTTCAATGCGAGCGATAACTTTTTTCCCGGCTCGACTCTCGCGGGATATTGCACCTCATCAATGACGAATCGATAGCCGAACGCAGATTGGATTCGCGCCGCGCCTGCGACGGCGGCGGAATTTTTCCCATCGTAGTTGCTGACCCAGCCGAGCGCCGTCCAGTGCCAGCGACGAATGTATTGGATCAGGGTGTCAGCATGGTTCGCGACCGCATCTGTCGGCGATGCTCCGAGACGCGGTTTGGTGGATTTCGGATCGATGCTGAACGCCATTTCACCCGCCATCGGAGAAATTTTCCAGCGATCGGCCAAGCGTCTTTCCAAGACGGGAACGTGGGTACGCATCTCCCAACCCGGATTGCCAAACGAGTCCCAGTGAATGCCGAATTTGTAATCCTTAAAATCCCAAGGATAACGATTGACCACGAGCTTGTGTTGAAACGCCTTCGCGAAAGCGTCACCCATCAACTTCTGCATTTCATTGCTGACCGACGGATGGTGTTGCTCGCCCCACGGACCGATGATTCCCATTTCGATGAAGGCGATGCGCGGATCGCGATTCCACGCTTCACCCATCTTGGCAATCATGCGAATGACGCGTTGCTTGAATTCTTCACTGGCAAAATCGCGCGGCAAATCCGCGGGCCAATACGAATCAATGGGCCAATAGGCTTCGTCTTGCCCACCTCCGGAGCCTTTGGGCCATTCCAAAAAGACGCGGGGGACGATTTTGATGTTTTTTTCCGCAACATTCGCCCAATGCGTGTCGGAGTAAGCGCGCAGTTTATCAACGCCGTCGCGGGCGGAATTTTCAATGGCGTTCCATCGCACGTACTCGCGAGCGAGGGTGGCGTATTCGTGTCTTCCATTGATCGGCCCAATGAAACCCATTAACGGATTTCGAATCGGCCCTTCGTAAATCGCTGGATGGATGACGACGGTTTCCCTTGCCGTACCTGCATCGAGACAAGACGTGCTTGCGACAAGAATAAAGATCCAGTTGAAAAAATGTTTAAGGCTCATCAAAAAAAGAGTGTCCGAAGAAGTGTTTCCAAGGCAAGCCAGGGAGAATAGAAGTGCTTCGCAAAGAGCATTCGAATCTCTCAATCCATCGGAGCGGATCGACGCAAGGCTTTCTTCGCTGCGTTGTGGGATTTGTTGGCGAGAATGCGCTGCTTGGCGGCGTGACTGCGTCCGCGCTTTTGACGCCGTAATTTTTCTGCGCGCGAACGTTCGGCGGCGAGCCGCTCACGTTGTCTCGTTTCGAGTTTCTCCAACAAGAGCGTCCAGGCAAGGAACCGGTTTTGCCCCTGTTGCCGGGTCTGCTGACATTTCACCTGCAATCCGGTCGGGCGATGCAGCAACATCACGCATGTGGCAGTTTTATTGACGTTTTGCCCGCCGTGACCTCCGGATCGAACAAACGACTCTTCCACATCACCTTCACGCAACCCGATCGACGTCATGCGTCGCGAGAGTTGGTCTTCTTTTTCCGGGCTTCCGGGGAACGCGCTCATGAGTTGAGTATGAATGGCTTCGGAAAATTAT
>JBKJOA010000414.1:0-3343 GCA_046593365.1 Limisphaerales bacterium | reverse complement strand
TGGCGACCCTACCGGGAATCGAACCCGGGCTACCTCCGTGAAAGGGAGGTGTCCTAACCGCTAGACCATAGGGTCGCAAAGGCTGCGAAATATATTCACAGAGGGTCGCTTGTCACGACAATTAATCAAGTTTTTAGGAGTCCAAAGAGTCACGCACCACTTTGGCTAAAGTCAGAGGATGATACGGCTTCTGCAAGAAGTTTAACCCACGTTTATATGAGAAATCCTTGCCGATGGTTTCCACGCTGTAACCGCTGGTGTAAATGACTTTCAAACGCGGTTTATCGGCTTTGAATTTGTCCGCAAGTTCGCGTCCGGTGAAAGGCCCGGGCATAACCATATCGGTCAGCAACAAATCAATTTTCTCCTGCCATTCTTGCCAAATCGGGATGGCCTCAGGGCCATTCGCAGCCTCAAAAACTTCGTAACCGAAATTTTTTAAAATGGTGCAAACTAACGCGCGCAACTCCGGCTCGTCTTCCACCACCAAAATACTTTCATTCCCGCCTTCAACACGTTCCGTCCGCAAATTCGGACTCGCCTGGGCTGGGCGTTCGATGCTCGGCAGATAAACCCGGAACGTTGTCCCCTCTCCTTTTCGGCTTAAAACCTCGATCCAGCCCTTGTGCTGTTTTACGATTCCGTAAACGGTCGCCAGGCCGAGTCCCGTTCCTTTGCCAATTTCTTTGGTCGTGAAGAAGGGTTCAAAAATTCTCGGCAAAACTTCTGGAGGAATTCCCATCCCGTTGTCGGAAAATCGGAGGCAAATGAATTCGCCCGTCCGCGATTCTGGATTCGTCTGCACTTGAGCCGGGCCGATTTCAATCACGGAGGTCCCAATGCTTAACTGCCCGCCATGCGGCAATGCGTCGCGCGTATTCACCGCCAGGTTCATGATAATTTGCTCCATCATTCCCGAGTCCGCATAAATCGCCGGCAAATTGTGCGAGTAATTAAAATGAACGACGATGTCTGCACCCAGGATGCGGCGCAAAAATTTTGTGACGCTGCCGATCACTTCGTTCAAATCCAATTCCTGCGGCTGCATGATTTGTTTACGGCTGAACATCAGCAGTTGCCGCGTTAAATTGGCGGCGCGTTCAGCTGCCACCGCGACTTGCCGGAGCGGCTCGACCAGGTCTGGATTCAGTTCTTTTTTCTCAAGAACCAATCCGGTGTAGCCTTGGATAATCGTGAGAATGTTATTAAAATCATGCGCGACACCCGCCGCCAGTTGCCCGATGGATTCCATTTTTTGCGATTGCCGCAACTGCGCTTCCAGATTTAAGCGATCCGTGATGTCGGTGGCGTAACAATGCACCACCTGGTTGGCGATGATGGGAAAAAAAGACCATGACAAAATGCGATTGCCGTCTTTGGTTTCCAGCCCAACATTTTTTTTGCCGCTAATCAGACAATCCTGAACAACCGAATTAATTTCCGACGGCAAGATTTCTGAGGGAAGTGTTTTGCCAAGCGAAGCAGCCATTTCCTGGGCAGCCTGATTGAAGTAAGTCAGACGCCCATTGGCCGCCATTTCAAAAATTGGATTGGGATTCAGCCTGGGAAAAGCCGCCAGTTTTTCAATGGCTACTTCGGTTTGTTTGCGGTCGGTGATGTCGCGTGCATTGAGGACAACTCCTGGGATGTTTCGATCAATTTGAATTTGTTTGCCAATCGCTTCCAGAACACGAAGGGAACCGTCGCTGTGTTTGATCAGGAATTCAAACGTCCGCGCGTTTCCAACGTGGTGCAAGGTTGTGTTCAGCACGTCGCTAACCTCGCGCTCGTCATCCGCATAAACAAAACTGAGCAGGCTCTTGCCGGCCATTTCTTCGGGCTGGTAGCCGAGACCGCGGACGGAAGGACTGACGTAATGAAAAGTTCCATCCGATTTCAACACGAAAATGATGTCGAGAGCGTTTTCAATCAACAACCGGAAATGCTCTTCGCTCCTCTGCATCGCCACAATGGCGCGAAAACGCTCGCGATCATTGTTGTGCTTTTGCATGGCATTGAGCAGGGCTGAAGGAAGCCGTTTAAGAGTCGCCTTGAGAATATAATCGTCTGCGCCGAGCTTCATGCATTCGACCGCCACTTCCTCGGATTGCGTGCCGGTCACCAGGATAAAAGGAACATCGCGCGGTTGCTCTTGGAGAAGCTGTAGTGCTTCAAGGGCGTTAAATTGCGGCATGGTAAAATCGGCAAGAATCGCGTCCGGCGAAAACTCCTGAAGCGCTGCCAAAAAATCTTTACGGGTTTGCACGCAGCGCGAAGTAAACAACAGATCCGCTTTCTTCAACTCGCGCTCAATCAACTCAGCGTCCGTCGCAACGTCCTCGAGAAGCAAGATGCGAATGCTCGGCGCGGTCTTCGGCGCGAGCGGTTCCACTCCCTTTTTGGAGGGCAAATCGCTGGAGTGCACGGCATCTCTTCGCTTATTCATAGTTTTATTTTATCCTCACTTTCGAAACCGTAGCGGAGAATTACGGAAGGCTCAATGAGTGGGGACACGACAAAGCATTCGGTGAAAAACTTACTTTCTTAATTCTTCTCCGGCCTGACTAAGCTGGGCAAATGAAAGCAAAATGTTGCACCTTCGCCGACCGCTGCTTCACCCCAAATGTCTCCGGAATGACGCCGCACCAATCGTCGCACCAAGGCGAGGCCCATGCCATTGCCGTCGAATTCTTCTTGCGAATGCAGCCGTTGAAAAACACCGAATAGTTTATCAGCCGCTTTCATGTTAAATCCGGCCCCATTGTCTTTAATGCAGTAAACAACCTGTCCCCGTTTGAGCTTACCGCTGATTTCTATGATGGCCCGGTCTTTCTTCGCCGTGAACTTGATTGCGTTTCCCAGAAGGTTTTCCCAAATATGGCGCATCAACGTTACATCACCGAGCGCGTCAGAAATCTTGTTCAATTTTAACTCAATTTTCCGTGGAGCAGTTTGAGAATTAAGTTCGTCCCAAACGGAACTGACCAGCTCATGCATGTTTAACCGCGTCAGTTTTAATTCCTGTCTGCCCAGACGTGAAAACATCAAAAGCGCATCGAGCAAGTGCGTCATTTTTCGACTGCTCCCGTCAATGATGTTTAAGTATCGCCGGCCTTCCTCGTCCAGTTTGTCATTATAATCCTCTAGTAAAATTCTGGAGAATCCTTCAATTGCCCGAAGCGGTGCGCGCAAATCGTGTGAAACAGAATAAGTAAACTTCTCAAGCTCTTTGGTCACCGCTTCCACCTGAAGCGTGCGCTCTTCCAGCGCCCGACGCAGATCTTCCGTTTCGGTTTGTTTTATAGTCTTTTGGCTCATAGGCACATCGGCTTCAACTGTTGCT
>JBKJOA010000250.1:0-5311 GCA_046593365.1 Limisphaerales bacterium | reverse complement strand
GCTTGCGACGCTTTCAACGTTTCCGTAGGCAACACGGCAGCATGCGCTCCCACAAAACCAATCGTGGTGGAAGGCTTCTGTGATTTAATCGCCTCGGCCACTTTGCAATCGTTTTTCAGCGACGGAGTCGAAGTGTTAATAATGACATGTTCATAATTTTTCGCTTCGGCCAAACAGGTCTTCACGTCGATGTCATGCGGAGGGCAATCCATCAGCTTGCTGTTCGGAACGAGCGCGGCGGGTTGCGCGAGCCAGGTCGGATACCAGAACGAACGAATCTCGCGCTTGGCCTGATAACGCGCTCCAGCGCCGCCGTCAAAACCGTCGAATGAGGGGGGACTGAGAAAAAGTGTTTTCATTATCCAAAATTATTCTGCGTCTTTCTTTCCGATTTTTGCGAGCAACTCATCGCGTTGCGTCGTGTCGTCGCTGCCGCAACTGCCCGAAGATTCGTGCGAATGGTTTTCTTCTTTGCGCGAGAAAACCGATTGGGCGCCGTTCATGGCAGCGCGAGGAGAATTGATCGCGGCCTTCGCTTCAGCCAAATGACCTTTGCCGATGGAAGTGCCGTTGAAGGCGAACACGTCGCGGCCTTTGTAATATGGTTTCGGTTTTGCGCCGAAATTGTAGCGCATGTTTTTCCATGAATCACTGAGCTTCGGGCTGAGTGCGCCGCTCGGATCGTAGCCGCAATGCACCATGCAGTTTTCGCAACGCGGATCGCGCGCGACGCCATCGACGACGCCGTATTTGTCCCAATCCACTTTTTGCAACATCTCGTCGTAACGCGGATAATGTCCGTCGGTCATCAGATAACAGGGCGCTTTCCAGCCTTTGACATTGCGGGTGGGAATCGCCCAAGCGGTGCAAGTGAGTTCGCGTTTGCCCGCGAGAAATTCCTGATAAGCGACCGTGCCAAAAATGGTGAAGCGTTTTCCCCATTCCTGAATTTTAGCGAATTTCTGGCGCGTCATTTTGCGTGTGAGGAAAAAATCTTCCGGCTGTTTGCCAAGCCGCGAAACCATGTCTTTTTTCGCGGCGTCATATTCGTAGCCAGGCGAAATCGTGTGGCCATCGACTTCCATGGACGAGAAATACTCGAACATTTCCTCGATCTCTTTCACATCCGTTTCTTTATAAACAGTCGTGTTCGTCGCAACTTGATAGCCGAGAATTTTTGCCATCTTGATCGCATCAACGCATTCCTTGAAAACGCCTTCGCGTTCCACAATCAAATCGTGCGTGTATTCGAGTCCGTCAATGTGGACGTTCCAATACATCCATTTCGTCGGGCCAATCACGGGACGAGAATCTTTTTTCCCTTTGCGAATTGTTTCGGCATCTTTTTCCGAAATCAGCTTTTCCGAAATCAGCTTGGAAATTTTCGTTTCCAAATCCGGCGAGTAAATGCTCGCCATGTAATCGCGCATTTTTTTTCGCATGAACATTCCGTTCGTGCAGACATAAACGATGCGGCCCTGTTCCAAAATGCCTGCGATCAATTCTTCGATCTTGGGATAAATCAACGGTTCGCCGCCGCAAATCGAAACCATCGGTGCGTCACATTCATTGGCCGAAGCCAGACAATCTTCCAGCGCCATCATGTCTTTGAGGCTCGTGGAATATTCGCGAATGCGACCGCAGCCGGTGCAGGTCAGATTGCAGGTGTGAAGCGGTTCAAGCTGTAGAACCAGCGCAAACTTAGGCGTCTTGCGCAATTTGTGTTTGATAATATGGCGGGCAATTTTCGCCGTCAGCCCCAATGGAAATCGCATAATTTAGGTGGATTGAGCCGGGCGCTTGACCGGTTCAGGTTGTGAACCATTCGGAGAAATTTTTTGGCCAGCGGATGGAGCGGGTTTGTTCTGAACCAAACCAGGCAAAAAGAAGCTCAAAGGCGAAACTCCTTGTGACGCATTGATGCCGCTGCATCCTGCGCCCAACAAAACAACGGCGGGGAGAATTGCAAGCTGGCGATAAATCCGGTTTAATCTCACATCGGCAAGTATAAATTCTGTCAACATGATAGCAATATTTAATTGGCCCACGGCGGGAGACGTTCGCCGGTCTTTTGCACTCACGACTTTGCTGACGAAATGGAGTTGGGTTTGGAGCATCGCGCTTCTTTTTCCAGCGAGCGCCACCTCTGCGGAATCCGGCCTTTCCGAACCACACTCCACGACCATTTTTGCTGCCCGGGCGGAAAAAGCGTTTCAAGCAGCACGAACCCGTTTTAATTCTGAACCAACTAATTCAGAAGCCGCATGGCAATTTGGTCGAACCTGTTTCGATGTGGCCGAATTCGCGGAAGACAGCAAGCAACGCGAGGATTTCGCGACGCAAGGCATTCAAGCTTGCCGACAATTGGTCGTTCGCCAGCCGAAAATGGTCGCTGGTCATTATTATCTCGCGATGAATCTTGGCCAACTCGCGCGCACCAAAACGCTCGGCGCTTTGAAATTGGTGGGCGAAATGGAAACCGAATTCCAACGCGCACACGATTTGGATGAAAACTTTGATTACGCAGGCCCGGATCGAAATCTTGGTTTGCTCTACCTTGAAGCTCCAGGCTGGCCAACCAGCATTGGAAACCGAAGCAAAGCCCGCCACCATCTCCAGCGCGCGGTGTTGCTCCATCCAAACTTTCCAGAAAACCGCCTCAATTTGCTCGAGTGCTATATCAAATTGGGGGACAAAACCGGGGCGCAACGCGAGTTCAAAGAGTTAAAGGAACTCTGGCCGGCGGCCAAGAAACTATTTTCGGGCGAGCCATTGGAATCAAGTTGGGTGGATTGGGAAAAGCGCTGGCAGAAAATCCAATCGAAATTATCTGAGCCGTCCAAAATTATAGAATCGCCCGGCAGCAAAAAATAATTCTTCCGCCCAGTGCCCAGCAAATTTTTACCACGCTCTGCTTACATTTATGTTAAGAAATTCTTTTATGCGAATTGTTACCATTGGGTTCTTGATCTGCCTGCTTTTGTCGGGTTGCGCGAAAACGAAAAGCAGCGGGTCATCGAAACCGCCGCAAGCTGATGCGGACATTTACGCCGTTCCCGATGTTCCCGTCATCGTGGACATTGGGAAAGTTGCGACGGTCAATTCAAATGCGCGCTTTGTCGTGATGACTTTTCCGATGGGTGCAGTTCCAGCCATGGACCGTCGGCTGAAGGTTTATCGCAAAGGAGTCAAGGTTGCGGAAATAAAAGTGTCCGGGCCACAACGAGACACGAACACGGTTGGGGATATTATTTCCGGCGAGGTCGAGGTGAACGACGAAGTCCGCGCGGATTAAAAAAGCTAACTGGCTTTCGCCGTTTTCGTCGGTGTTTTTTTCCGGTAAGGCGAAGAGAGGTTGAAATAAATTCCACAGAGCGGCTTCGCATGTTCTGTCTGGCTTAGAATGATCGTAACCTGACTATCCAAAGCAATGCCGTGGCGCAGGTTCGCGCCTCGACTCATGTAGGCTTTGATGGCTTTTTCCAAGAGTCTCTGAAGGGCGTCCTGACAGTCTTCCGGCGTCTTGTCGAGGCAAACGACGAATTTCTCGAAGTTTTTTAACGCTTCAGAAATCTCCGGTTTAAATGATTCGACGGTCAGGTCCATATCTTGAAACTAAAACTGCTGAGGCCAGAAGTAAATTCAATATCCGTCCTCTCATGTCTCCTTTGATTTGTTGTAACCTTGCCTCGCACCGAAAAGCGCGGTGCCGATGCGCACCAGCGTCGAGCCTTCTTCAATCGCGACTTCGAAATCGCCACTCATTCCCATGCTTAACTGGGGCAACGACGCACCGAGAATTTGTTCACACTGCGATTTCAGTTCGCGCATTCGACGAAATAATGGCCGCACTTTTTCCACTTCCGAAGTCCACGGGGCGATCGTCATCAAGCCGTGAATTTCGATTCGCTCCAACGCATTGATTTTTTCCAACTGAGCGAGCAAAAGCTCTGGCGGAAAACCAAATTTGCTCGCTTCACCAGCAATATTGACTTCCAGCAAAATCGGCATCGTCTTGGCGGAGGCGCGCGCCCATTTGTCAATTTCCTGTGCGAGAGAAAAACTGTCCACGCTTTGGATCATTTGAAAAAAATAAACGGCGTCGCGGCATTTGTTGGATTGCAGATGCCCGATCATTTGCCAACGGAGCCGGCTGGGGCAAAGCGAGATTTTCACTTTGGCTTCCTGCACTTTGCTTTCGCCAAACAAGGTCAATCCTGCATCGACCGCAGCGCAAATGGACTCGGGCGGTTGCCCTTTGCTGACGGCGAGCAGCGTGACCGAAGCCGGGTCGCGTTTGACCCGGGCACACGCCGCATTAATACGACTTTGAATTGCAGTCAGATTTGCAGAGAGATTCATATCGGGAAGCGGTCAGCTACTAAAAAATTTACGGAAGCTCTTGAATGAAAATTTCCAGCAGTTTTATTTCAATTGCCCGAACTGCTAAGCCACCACTTCAATAATGGCTTCCGTTCCGCTGTGTCCGATGATTTTCACTTTTTGACCCTTTGCCACCATGTCGCCTTGCGAGATTACATCGAGAATTTCGTCGCCGAACTGCGCTTTGCCGCCCGGCCGCAACGCTGAGATCGCCACGCCCACCTGCCCTTCACGCAAAACCCGTTTCTGAATCTGCTGAAAGTCGGACTGAACCCCGCTGGCCGATTGCGAAACCAGCGCGCCATACAGTGGCGTTTTGGGAAGAAATCGCATAAGTAAAATCACGATGATCGCCGATGCGACTAAAGAAATTCCCACTTCCTGGAACGGAACTCTCAATTGTGGCAACGTCGGAATTTGTGGCGCGCCCGGATAAATATCCACCATCGCCATGACCAACGAGACGAGAACTAACGCGGCCCCAATCAGGCCGGGAATCATCGTGCCTGGAAAAAAGAAAATCTCCGTTACAACCAGGGCGATACCGATGACAAAGACTGCGACCCATTCCGCTCCGGAAAGCCCCGCGACATAGCCGCCCAGGAAATAAATCGCAAATGCCGTGATGCCAACAATTCCGGGCAAACCAAATCCCGGCGTTTTGAATTCGATGTAGCAACCAATCACGCCAATGATGATCAGAATTGGACTGATTGCATTGATCCATGTCGCAACGGATTCCGCGCCGGTTGGGGAAATCTTCGTCACGCTGGCTTGAACCAGATCTAATTCTTTCAGCAGATCATCAAGAGATTCCACCGTGCCGCTAGAAAGCAACGGTTTGAGTGGCGTGCCGTATTCTTCTTTCGCTTCCTGATCTGTTAACGTGAGAATTTGTCCTTTTTCGTTCAGCACTTTGCCGTCGATC
>JBKJOA010000194.1:0-4302 GCA_046593365.1 Limisphaerales bacterium | reverse complement strand
TGGGTTTGCTGAACCTGTTTGAGTTGCGCCATCGTCTGAAGTTTGTCGCGCCGAAGCTGGCCGACTTCGTTGCGAAGGCGAATGAGTTCTTCGCGCTCCTTGGTGTTCAACGGTTGTTCAGAATTTTGTGCGGCCCTTTGAGCTTCCTCTGTGGCAGTTCGCAAAATGGGCAACTCGGAATTTTCGGACCGAAGGCGCACCAGTTCGGTTTCCTTATTTTTACCGCTGACGAAAAGAAAACCTGCCGCCGCAAGAACGATTAGCGCGAGGATCCATGGAATAGCATTTTTAGAATTCATGATGCCGCTTAAATCAATGGTGCGCGTGGCGGGTTGAACCCGTTTTCGCGCATTCGTTCTTTTCGTGAGTATTCATTTCATTCGTAAAAAAATTGATGAAAAAAGACTTGTTAAATTTTCCTAAAATGAACCGATATACAGCCGTAACGCAAACTTTTTAGTCATATGGCTGGTGCCAAGCACTTCGGGTGGCGGCATTTTTCACCGCGCTACGGCAATTGAGGATGACACAGCCCCGCACCGTCCATCTCCAATCAGGACACCGAGACCGCGCACGGCCAATTGACTTCTTATGGCCTTGGTTGCATCCTGCAAAGTATGAACCTGCCACAAAAAAATGCGCATGTGGAAAATGCCGGGTTTACTTTGATCGAATTACTCGTCGTCATCGCCATTATCGCAATTCTGGCGGGGCTTTTGTTGCCCGCGCTGGCCAAGGCCAAGACCAAGGCCCAACGGATTTCGTGCATGAGCAATTTGAAGCAAGTCGGCTTGGCGTTGACCATGTATAAGGATGATGCCCAAGGGCGCATGCCTTCCGCACTGACGTATGGAGCGACCCCAGGCAATTACACCTCATGTACGGACCGATATTATCAAACATGGACTTATTCAGGAGTTGCCCGATCACTCAATGTTGGAAACTACCGCGCCTTTTGGTGTCCAAGCGATACATTACGCAAACCAACCAATTCTTTGGCGGCGAATAACTATACTTCTTATACCTATCGTTGGGTCATCTGGTGGAACAGCGCATTATATCCAGGACTCAAGGATACCCATTTCTACCGGCCCGCAGCACAGATCATCTATCACGAAGATCTCGATTATCACTATAAGAAGCTGAAGGACCGGTATCCACTTGTTCAACCTATATTGAATGCGGTTTACGCGGATTGCCATGCGTCGCTCTGGAAAGTGCAGTTCCAGCAGCTAGGAACTGGCGTCCCGGGTAGTCCTTATGATCCAAACTGGTTTGGGTATGCAACTGATTTAAAGAACCCAGGGGTTCCCAACATTGGAGGCGATGTTAAATCCGGCCACGATCTATAGCTCCGCGACCTTCTAACGCTCATCAGGTTTGGTATTCGTTTGGCCCGATTGTGGTTCGATTCTTCCAAGGAAATTATCAACTCTCAGGTAAACTTGGTTTGGCCGGGTAGGGCCATCGGTTTAACTGGCAGAGCCGCGTCCCAACTGAGTTTCTCCGGCACCAAACGTTCTTGAGAATTGAGCGCCATGTCCCAGGTAATTTCCTGGCCAGTGTAAGCGGCCATTCGTCCCATGATCGCCATCAGAGAACTGTAAGCCAGACGAACGCCATCATTGATCGGGTTGCCTGAGCGAATCGACGCAAACAATTCGTTATGCTCAATCTGATACATATCGGGTCGTTCTCCTGCGTAACGCCAATTCGTCTCGCCTTTGACAAACGGCATTCCGGCGAAACCGAGTTCACGCGCGATGCCTTTCGTGCCGTAGAAAGTGGCACTGTTGTCATTCGCGCAACCGGGCTGTTGGCGGCAGCCAAGAAAGGCGCGCACGTCGTTGGCATATTCGTAGTTAAGTTCGAAATGATCGTAAATGTTACCGCCCTGCGCGGGAATCTGCCTTCCACCAACGGCGATACACTTGAGGGGCGGAACGTCCTTCATCGCCCAGCCAATCCAATCGACTGCGTGAACGGCCTGTTCCACCAGACCGTCGCCCGAAAGCCAGCCAAAATTATACCAATTCCGCAATTGCCATTCAACGTCGCTCATGCCGTTCGGACGTTCGCTGGCCGACGGCATCGGCTTGACCGGGCCGGTGTAATAGGTGCCATACATCGCGTGAATATCACCGATGGCGCCCGCGTGAATTTGCTCAAACAACGCGCGCTCGGCATTGTTGTAGCGCCAGCAAAAGCCGGCGACGAGAGCGAGTTTTTTCTTTTTTGCTTCTTCAACGGAAGCCAGCACGGAGCGAATCCCCGGCGCGTCGGTTGCAACAGGCTTTTCACAAAAAACATGCTTGCCGGCGTCAACCGCTGCCTTGAGATGTTGCGGACGAAAGCCGGGCGGCGTCGTCAAAAGCACGACATCCACGCCGCTGTCGATGACCTTCTGATAGCCGTCCAAACCGACAAAACAATAGTCAGGAGTGACCTGGACTTTATCGCCGTTCTCCTTTTGCAATGCGCTAAGGCTGTTCTTTAAATTGCTTTCGAAAATATCGGCCATGGCGATTAGAACGACGTTTTTGTCCGCATTCAATGCCTGGCTCGCGGCCCCGGTGCCACGCCCACCGCAACCAATCAACCCGACCTTTAACTTCCCATCATTGGGTGCGGCCAAAGACGAAAAGCCGAGTGGCGAAATCAACGCACCGCCCAGCACAGCGGAGGTCTTGATAAAATTCCGGCGCGAAGTTTGATTGTGAAAGTTTTGATTCATAAGTTGGGCGAAAGATATTTCGCTTAAGGCTGGATTTAGAACCGTCGTTCGTCAATTACAGAGATGTAAACCGGTGTGATTTAATCGGCCAGACCGTTTCTTTTGCAGGCCAGCCTTGCCGAGTTGTTCCGCGCAAGAAGCCGGAATCCGTTTTCCGATTTTCCACACCGTTTACGATGCTTACATGACCCTGCCGCCCAACGTGAGCAGAGGCCATGCCTTTGGCGCGTGGGTGTGGACACCATTATTTCAACCTGCTTGACAAGATTGCCCGTGCCAACTTAGATAATGAAAATTGACTAAAACGGGTTGTAAGAACACGAAAAAAGCATGAAAAAAACATTAATCATATTCTCCTGTCTGTTACTTATCGCGGGTTGTCGCACCGGCGGTCACATCGGAGAAGGCGACGCTTCAAAGCTTTCTGTGGGCATGAGCAGAGCAGATGTCATTCGTAAGCTAGGAAACCCTGAGTCAGTAATAAACAACAATGGAGTAGAGATTCTTGGCTATTCGGTGGAACGTCCTTGGGCCGGTAGAAGTCAATTACGTGTTAAGCTTGAACAAGGTAAAGTTGAATCCTACGAGGTAACTGACCAACCAAAGTAGTTCATAATCCCCTCAACTTTCTCTGCACCACCGTTCGCGACTTCGCGGCGCAAGATTCGTGAGGGTATCCGCCGCTGATTCCAAATTTGCGGGCTTCACGTCAGCCCAAACCCGACGCCAAAGGGCAAAGCCCTCTGGACTCTACTCGACAACTTTGCCGAGTTTTGTAAATATGCAACGCAAACCACTTATGAATCCTAAATCGGGCAGCAAGAAGATCGCTAAAGCAGTGGGATTACAGATTCGCTACGATAAAAGCCGACACGGTTGGATAATCGAGGGGTTTCCTGGGCGAAAATGCATCTTTGCAACTAAAACTGACGCCGAAAACTTTTGCGTTCACAAATTGCGCACATCCCCCCTTCCAACACCTTCAACAAAAAGAGAGCGGGAATTGCCTACGGATAGCGTTTGGACGGGCGCACCATGGGACAGGTTCTTCAAGAGACTTTATTAGCGCCATACGCTGCCCGCTTCTGGTTCTTTCCCAATAGGGCACTGGCCCTGCCAGTCGCCGAAGCGTTGCAGAATTTCCGCCCAGCCATTCACGCGATCCGTGTTCGCCACGCGCAGCGTGATTCCTTCCCGCGCAGATTGCGCAGCGATGGTTGTCCCATCGCTCTGCTGCGAGACCACATCCGCGCCCGCCACGAACCTTTTCAAATCTGAAGTCTGCAATTTGCGGTCGCCAAACTTTCGGCCTGACATACCTATAATTTGTCAGGAATCTGAGGAATCTGTCTGGAAAGCAAGCCCCTGAAAAAGCATTCTCAGGGGTAAAAAAAGTGGTGCGCGTGGCGGGAGTTGAACCCACAACCTTCGCCTTCGGAGGGCGCCACTCTATCCAATTGAGCTACACGCGCGCACAGGCGGAAGTTAGGCGAACGCGTTTCGTTCCGCAAAACAAAACCACCGATCGATGGCTGGAAAATATTTCGGCAAGGTCTCGAAATAGGGTT
>JBKJOA010000139.1:0-11514 GCA_046593365.1 Limisphaerales bacterium | reverse complement strand
TGGCGTTGTGGCGTTGTGGCGTTGTGGCGTTGTGGCGTTGTGGCGTTGTGGGTTCGGAGTTCCGCCTTCAGGCGGTTCCCGCGCCGCGCCGCCTGAAGGCGGAACTCCGAACCCACTGCGCCACGGCCCCAGAGACTTTTCAAACAGGCTCTGAGAGAATCAGTTTGATCAGCCGATTGAGCCACAGGCTCAACACTACAAACATCGGGTCGATTTTTGAGAGGCATCATTCTATTATTGGCTGGCTTCGCGCAAATCCAATCCCACCAGCATGTGCTCGATATCGGAGAGGTCGCCAATAATTCTTTTCATGGGCTTCGGCAGCTTGCGCACCACCGTGGGGATCGCCAGAATTTGGTCGCCTTTGGCCAGTTGGGGTTGCTTCAGCAAATCAATCACCGTGATGCAATAGCGGCCCTTGAGGTAGATTTCGCAAAACTTCTTCAGGTTCGCGAACGCCGCCTGCGATTTAGGCATCGTACCCATCACGTAAAGGCGCAGTTGACAGAGTTGGGCGGCGCGGCGCTTGGGTAGCACAGGCGACCCGCCTGTCCCGAGCGGCGACCCGCCGCTCGGAACGGGGAGACGCGTTGAAATTTTTTCCGTGCGCTCGTACCCAGGGCGCCTGCCTCTCGTTCCGTCCGGCCAGTGGCCGGACGGCACGGGCGGGTCGCCCGTGCCACCCATTTCCGCGGCCACGCGCTGTTTCACCGTTTTGGTTTTCATCAATTTTTCTTCTCCGGTGTGGGTTTGCTCCGCGTGCTGGTCGGCACCTTGACATCCGCCTGGCGCAAGTGACCTGATGCTGCCCGATCGGTGGTCAACATGAGCGTGCTGGTTCCGACTTGTTCGGCAATGCGCCGCAGTTCCACGGCTTCGGCTTCGTAATCGGAACGCAGCCCGCTTATCTGCCGTTCGAGCGCCGCGCGTTTGCGCTCCACTTCGCGCTTGAGCCGGGCCGCTTCCTGCTGGTTGGTGAGCACGGCGGCTTTTTCGAGGGCACCTTGCGCCACGCGAGCGGAGCCGGTTAACACGCCGCTGACTCCGATGTAGGCATCGACGACGTCAACGCCGTGGTTGGAAATCAGGAACTCGCGGATTTGATTCGAGTGCGCCATGCCGCGCGCCTTGAGCACGTAGAGCACGCGGTTGCGTTCGCCGTTGCCTTCAAAGTTTTGCAACAGCAACCAGGCGTCCATGAGCGAGGAGATGGCGGCTTCGCTTTGTTCCAGCTCGTGCCCGCCCTGCGTCAGACTGGTGAAGAGCGAAGTGACTTGTCCGTCCTTCAAATAATCAATCAGCCGCGTCACCATCCCATTGCCTTCGGAAGTGGTGCCCATGTCCATCAGGCTGGTAATGGGGTCCACGATCACGACGTCGGGTTTAAACGCTTCGATCTCCCGGAACATCGTGGCCAGATGCATTTCCAGACCGTAGAGCGAGGGCCGCGCCGAATGAAACCGCAACAGGCCGCGCTTGACCATCGGCTCCAGGAGCAACCCGATGGAGTGCATGTTGCGGATGATCTGGTTGGGCGATTCCTCGAACGAGAAGTAGAGGGCGCGTTCCCCGCGCCGGCAGGCGGCATGGGCAAAGTTGGAGGAGACGATGGTCTTGCCGGTGCCAGACGTGCCCGTGATCAGAATGCTGCTGCCGCGAAAAAATCCGCGCCCGCCCAGCATCGCGTCGAGCCGTGGGATGCCGGTGGCAATCCGCTCGTTGGAGACCTTGTGGTTCAGCCCCAGCGACGTGATGGGCAGCACGCTGACGCCATCATCGCCGATGAGAAAGGGAAATTCGTTGGTGCCGTGCAGCGCGCCGCGATATTTCACCACGCGCAAATGCCGCGTGGCGATCTGGTCGTTGACCCGGTGATCGAGCACGATGACGCAGTCGGACACGTATTCCTCCAGCCCGTGGCGCGTCAGTTGGTCGCGCTCGCGGCCGCGCTCCGCCGTGATGACGGCGGTCACGCCTTTGTCCTTGAGCCAGCGGAAGAGCCGGCGCAACTCGGCGCGCAGGACCGCCTCGTTCGGCAGGCTGGCGAACAGCACTTCCAGCGTGTCCAGCACCACGCGCTTGGCACCGATGGAATCAATCGCGTGACCGAGCCGGACGAACAACCCTTCCAGGTCATACTCGCCGCTCTCCTGGATTTCGCTGCGCTCGATGTGAACGTAGTCGAGCACGATTTTTTTGCTGTGGATCAGGCCCGGCAAATCAAATCCGAGCGACGCGACGTTGGCCTTCAACTCTGCTTCTGTCTCCTCGAAGGACATGAACACGCCCGGCTCGCCGAACTGCACCGCGCCGCGCACGAGGAATTCCGCAGCCAGCAGCGTCTTGCCGCAACCCGCGCCGCCGCACACCAGCGTGGGCCGCCCGCGCGGCAAACCACCATCGGTGATTTCATCCAGCCCGCGAATGCCGGTGGGAGTTTTTTGCAGGTGGTTCGACGTTTTTGCTTTGGCCATAATGTTGTTTGTTTTCTAAAATGGAAAAGGCTTCTAAGACCTCTTGGGGCTTGGAATTTTTTCTGAAGGCGCGGCGCGTCAGAATCCCTTACTAACAAATGAGGGTAGTGCCTAGCCATTTACAATCAGGGGAAAGCTGAATGACCGGGTATTGAAGCCTTTAACTAAACCGCGAAATGAATATTTAATTGGAACTCTGAAATAGCGGTGGGTAGCACAGGCCACTGGCCTGTGCCGAGCGGCGACCCGCCGCTCGGAACGGGAAAGCGCGCGAACTTTCCGTGCGTTTATTTCCAGTGCCAATGTCCCTCCCATTCCGTCCGGCCAGTGGCCGGACGGCACAGGCGGGTCGCCTGTGCTACCACATCGCCGTTTCAAACTTTTGTGCGAAAATAATCAATCGTCTTCACCAAACCTTCGGCGAGCGGAACGCGCGGTTCCCATTTTAGAATTCTTCGCGCGCGCGTAATGTCGGGCTTGCGCTGTTTCGGATCATCCTGCGGCAACGGTTTGAAAACAATTTTGCTTTTGGATTTTGTCGCTTTGATAATTTCCTGCGCGAACTGGAGCATCGTCATCTCGACTGGATTCCCGATGTTCACCGGCTCGTTCGTATCGCTCATCATCAACCGATAAATTCCCTCAATTAAATCCGAGCAGTAACAAAAGCTGCGCGTCTGCGTTCCTTTGCCGAAAATGGTAATCGGTTTGTTTTGCAACGCCTGGCTGACGAACGCGGGAACGACTCGTCCATCGTTGAGCCTCATGCGCGGCCCATAGGTGTTGAAGATACGGACAATTTTTGTGTCGATATGGTGCTGGCGGTGATAGGCCATGGTCATCGCTTCGCCGAAACGTTTAGATTCATCGTAACATCCGCGCGGACCAATCGTGTTCACGTTGCCCCAGTAATCTTCCGTTTGCGGATGAACGAGCGGGTCGCCGTAAATTTCCGAAGTCGATGCGATGAGAAATTTTGCGCCCTTGTGTTTGGCGAGGCCGAGCGCTTTGTGCGTGCCGAGCGAACCGACTTTCAAAGTCTGAATCGGCAACTCCAGATAATCAATCGGGCTGGCGGGCGACGCAAAATGCCAGACGTAATCGACTGGCTCGTGCAGGAAAAGAAATTCGGTCACGTCCTGCTGGATAAATTTAAAATTTTTATTGCCGGCGAGATGATTGATGTTTTCCACGCTGCCGGTGACGAAATTATCAATACCAATGACTTTGTGCCCACGGGCGATCAGCAAATCGGTCAAATGCGAACCCAAAAAACCAGCGCCGCCGGTGATGACAGAGGTGGGTTGCTGAGTTTTTGATTTATTTTTTTGCGCCATAAAAATTCCACGGTTTCTCATCTGATCCCCTAAGCGGAGCAAACGCAAAACTGGCTTTACTCAAAGTCGATCGGTGTAGCCAAGACGAATTCTACTTTGCTCCCTTGGCAAAGAGCACGACGGGAATCGTCCACCAAAGAATTTTCAGATCAAGCAGGAGCGACCAATTATCAATGTATTCCAAATCGAGGCGCACCCAATCCTTGAAATCGGTCACGTTGTTTCGTCCTTTAACTTGCCACAGACACGTCAATCCGGGTTTCACGCTCAGGCGACGGCGATGCGATAGGTCGTCAAAACGTTTCACTTCTTCCACCGGCAACGGGCGCGGCCCGACCAGACTCATTTCACCTCGCAAAATGTTGAGCAACTGCGGAAATTCATCAATGCTCGATTTGCGGAGAAATTTGCCGATGGGTGTGATGCGCGGATCGTGGGTCACTTTGAAAACCGGGCCGGTCATTTCATTCATCGAGAGGATTTCGTGCTGACGCTGCTCGGCATTGGTCACCATCGAACGGAATTTGTACATCGTAAAGGGCTGCCCGTTGATCCCACTGCGCTTCTGCTTGAAAAAAATCGGCCCCGGGGAAGTGAACTTAATCGCAAGGGTCGCAAACAAAAAAAAGGGCGAAGTAAAAACCAGCAGAATGGCAGCGCCCACTAAATCGACCAATTGCTTAACGACGGCTTGCCATGAATTTTCCGGGCCGGAATGAAAGACCAACATCGGACGACCGTAGAAATCATCGAAGCTTGTCCGCGAAATTTGCGTTTTGAAAAAGTCAGCGACCAACCACGTTTCCACACCTTCCAATTCGCAGGCGAGAATGGCTTTTTCGACTTGGCCGAAATAGCTGTGCTTCGCGTTGACAATAACTCCGTTCACAGAATGCTCATGGAGAAAATGCAGAAGTTGGTCGGTCGAGGTTTGATTCAGGTCAAATTCAGCGAGGATTTCCACTTCCTGTTCCGCTTTCAATGTGATGTCTTGATGCAAACGGGTCGTGTCTTCTTTCGATCCAATGAGAATCAATCGTTTCTTCAGTTGCGACTGACCGAACTGACTCCTGTAGCCCCAGCGAACCAGTTCTTCTTTGATGAAAATTAAAACAAAACTGAGAGGGCCAAATAAAATGATAACGGTGCGGGGGGCCACCAATCGTGACATGAAAATAATCAGGACAACGCCAATGGTGGTCAGGCAGCACGCTTTGAAAAGAATCCAGGCCGTCATACGCCTTGAGGCCAGCGAGGGGCGTTGATAAAAACCTTGAAGCTCCAGCACCAGAGGGGAAAAAAAACCGATCACCAGAAACATCCAATTGTAATCAGGGAAAGCGGCGGTGGTCTCACTGAACAAATTGAACCCGAAAATATTGATTCCGGCACCACTGTTCTGCGCGCGGATCCAGTGAGCCAGCCAGAAGGCAATCGTGAATAGAGCCGCGTCCATCAATTGATGGATCTGGGTTTTCATTTGGCGATCGCGACGCAACATATCTTTTACTCCAGCTTTATCTTAGTCACAGACGCGACTCATTTGAAAGCTGTTTGCACATTCGTTGGCAATGCGCTCTGTAGTGGCTGTCCAGCCGCGAGCTGAAATTGCGGCGCGGATTTTGCGATGAATTTTTTCATTTCGTTAAAAGTTTCCTCTTCATTTCCCGGGTAGCAGCGCGAGAAATAACTGATGTAAGCCCAACGTTCCAACGTGCCGGTGCGCAAAAGGTTTTTGGCCATCGAAACCATCCGCTCATTGTGGCTGGCAGTCAGTTTCTTATCGGCCACAAACCAATAGGCATAGATGCCCCGGATCGTCACCAACGCGCCGGAGTCGTCTTTGAGACGAATGCTCGCGGTCAATTTCATCATCGGTAATTCGTAAGGGTAAGGGCGCTCCATTTTGACGTTCACCTTTTCGGTTTTCTCAATTGTCCATCCCTGCCCCACCAAACAAAATTGCGGTTTGTGCAAACTGGTGCGGTCTTGCCCCATCAGCACCACGCCAACATCTACATTTTGCAGAGTATTGGGAATCCAGTAACGGCGTTTGCCGAAGGTCGTGTCCTTGGGCAGCATCGTCAGTTCGATCGAAGTAATGGGCAATGCAGCGGATTCGTAGCTCAAAACGTCCGCCGGCAAGATCACCGTCACGTCGGCAACGCGATTGGTGCTTTCATCGAACAAGGGCGTGTTGCCCAGCAAAACGCCGGGCAAACCCAACCGTTGATTGCCTTTAACGTGGATCAAAAAGCCTGCGGTGGAGCCAATCATCGCCAGCCCGATTAAAAAGAAAATCCAAGGCGTTTTTTTCATGTCGTTTGCAGTTGCGACGCCGCGGGCGTTTCGGGTTCACGCATCCATATGCCCATGAGAAGCATCGCAATAATCGCGACGAAATATGTCAGAAACCCAGACCATTCATGGACAAAGTCGCCGGTTTTTTGGCCGAAAGCTTCCGCTGCAATCACGATGCTGGTGAGGCGCAGGACGTTGCTCGCCACGGCCAATGGCACGGCCATCAAAATGACGAGAACCTGCTTCCAGGTTTTTTTAAAAGTCATCATTCCGTAAATCGTGGTCAATGCCAGAAGTGAAATTAAACTGCGTATTCCACTGCAGGCCGCCGCAACGTCGTAATTGTAGGCGCCATTCGCGTCGAAAAGTTGTGTGCCTTTCTTGACGACGGTCAGCCCGAAAACTCCGTGCGTTACGCCATACGTGATGTTGGTGGCGAAAAGACGCAACGGGAAGGTGACTGTTTCGACATAGCCGCCCACCGGTATACAAAACGCGAAGAGAACGAACGGGAAAAATGTGCTTTTGAGCCAGCCAATTCCCCAAGTCAGTCCAATCAATCCATAGATTCCAAGAAACATTCCAACAATCGAAATCCGTGGCTGCTGGACGAGATAGCCAAGGACATGAAAGAAAAGCCCAGCGCCAACGATTATTAACCCCGGCCACCAGGTTCTTTGAGGAATGGCCATCAATTCTTTTCGTTTCCACCAAAATAAAAACAGCACTGCGGGCAGAATTAGATTTCCGTGGCCATCTTCGCTGCCATTAATATTGTAGAGGTGAAACATCCAACCCATCAGGGAAGGAATGTTGATATAACCGAGAGTTGAATTTCCGATGAAATGAAAGAGCGCCAGCCAAGCCGTGAGAAGGCCGAAGAAAAACCATTTGTAGGACAATGCCTCCCAGCAGGACCGGAATTCCTCCAGAAAACCTGGCGGATTTTCGCTTGCTGCCGGCCCTGTTTTTATCGTTTCCGTGTTCATTAATTCTAAATATGGACAAGGCCGCACCGAAATGCTCAGGCTCGACGATACGTTGAAATGAGGTTGATCAATGGCGGATATCTTACAGTCATCCCTAATAAATTCAATCGTGGGGATTATTTTTAATTCCTGCGAGAGGATCTTTCCCGGGGAGAGTTTTATTTAAAGTTCAACGGAGGAATGCGTTCGTTCTGTCATCAAAACGGCGTTTGCTCCCACAAAGTAAAAGCGACCAGGTTGGTCTTTGCTCTAAAATTTTCCTCCTTCAAATAACGTGAGAGGTTCCCACGAGGGTCATAAACGTCAGGACGAGAGGAGATAATGAGGTCGGCTTTTGGCAGGGAAGCGATCTCTCTACTCTCTGGATCTATGAACAACAAAGCTTTTTGCCTGAGCACATTTCCATTTGTCGTGAGAGGGACATTATAGTACTCGGCGGCCATGGAATCTGCATTCCACCAAACCACTGCGTTTCGCGCCAAGGCCTCTTGGGCAAAACGCGCCGCTTGACGATAATTGTCTTTTTCGTGGCGAGGGGCGAGACGAACCATTAGGCACGAAAAAAGTGTCATTACAATCAATCCCACCACGACGGTTTTGCCGGCCCAGCCCGGTTGCCGCCACAGCCGATTTAATCCAGTGCTTACGACTAAAAGAACAATGATGATTAATGGGGTAAAATGCCTTCCCAGCACGCGAAAATGCATCGTCAATCCCGCCATGAGAATCAGCAAAGAGGGCAGCAATAAGCATCCGAGAAGTTTCATTAGCTTTCGTGCGGGGGTTTCCTGCCACATAGCCCATATCCCGGCCACCAACACAGCACCCATGGCGCTGGCATAGAGAGCCAGCCCTCCCACGAAAGGTTTCAACGATCGTGCGCCAAGTTCGCGCAACTCCAATCTGCCTGAACCCAAGCCCGTAAAACCTAGTTGTTCATAAAAAATGAAGAGTACGGTCTGGAGATTGGTCGTGCCAACCGCCGTGGCGCGCGCGCCCTGGGTTAAAGACCAGAGGTAATAAATCCCTATCAAAAACAAGATCGTCAGCGTCGCTGCCAACTCGGTTCGATACAGGCGCCACCAGACTATCAATCTCTCCTTCGGAATCATCACCACCATTGCCAATAACGGCGCAGAGGCCCAAATTTCTCCCAACATGCTTATGGAAGAGAGCAACACGAGGCCGGTACAATAAATTCTGAGCCAACGCTGCTCCGTTTTGCCTGTCGCCGCTGGATCGTCGCTTAATCGAATCAGGGCGGCGACAACCATCGCCGACGCGCCCATCTGCATGGTATAGAGCCGCGCCTCGTTCAGATAATACCAAACAAAAGGACTCAGACCGGTGGCTATCATTGGTGCCCAAAGACTTTGCCAACGTCGTGCCAACGCGGTCACAAGCAACGTCATCCCAAGCAGAAAAAAAGGGAAACCCGCTATGCGCAAAGCGAATTCACCATCTCCGAAAATCTTTTCAAAGCCCCACATGTAGGTGATAAAAAAAGGCATCTGCACCTCGGCAATTTTCAAATCCACGACTTCCTTCCACGCTTCGATCAGGTTTTTATGATGGGCGACATGGGCTGTTACGCACTCGTCAATCCAAAAGCTGCGGTTCGTCACGGCCACGCAGGCAATCAACATCAGAAAGAGTGCGGGCCAAAGCCCGTTCGCTGCAGTGCGAGAACTGATTCTCATTTGTCGGGGGTCTTGGGTGTAATTCCAACGCTGTCCTGAATAATCCAGGGCGGGCGGCGCTTCACTTCGTCGTAAATGCGTCCAATATATTCGCCGATAATGCCCAGACTCATCATTTGGATCCCACCCAGGAACAGAACGGAGATGACAATGGTCGTGAAGCCCTGGACCGGCGGAAAGCCATGCCGGAAGAAAAATTCATGGAAAATTTTCGTAAACAAGACCCAAATGATTCCCAGGAACGATATGGCTGAAATCCAAAGTCCCGCTTGCGACACCAATGCAAGTGGAACGGTCGAGAACGAAAAAATCCCATCACTGGCCAGCTTCATCAGCGTGCGGAAATTATATTTTGCGTCTCCGGCGGCGCGCGCCTGCCGTTCGTATGCCAGTCCTGTTTGACGGAAACCCGCCCAGGCACGCAGGCCGCGCACAAACCGATTGCGTTCCGGCATCGCCTTGATGACCTCCACCACACGGCGATCCATGATACAAAAATCGCCCGAGTCTTGCGGAATTTTAAAGGAAACAACGCGCGACATCAGACGGTAAAAAAGCCAATAGAAGGCCCTTTTGATGGGTCCTTCCTTTCGTTTCTCGCGAATGGCATAAACCACTTCAAATCCCTCTCTCCATTTTTGGATAAATCGGATCAACTCTTCCGGGGGATCTTGCAAATCAGCGTCCATCACGATTACCGCGTCGCCTTCTGCGTGATAAATTCCGGCTGATACCGCAGTTTGATGTCCGAAATTTCGCGCAAAGGAAAGAGCCCGCCATCTTGGGTCATGGGTCTGTTGCGAAACCAACATCGGCCAGGTTTGGTCGCGCGAGCCGTCGTCGATGCAAATTGCTTCCCAGTCCGAGGGCCAGGTTTCCCCCGCCGCCGTCAGTCGCCGAAACAACTCTGGCAACACTTCTTGCTCATTAAAACAGGGGATGACAACAGAAACTTTCATTCAATTTAATGGAACAGGCTGGGCGAAATTGTCATAACCCACCGCTTTGATCAATTAGTTCCGCAACCGGTCGATTGCTCCGCGAGACGGCATCCTTTTTTGCGCGAGGGCCATCACACTGACGCCCCAAGGCCAGTTGACACCTAAACAGAAGATCCGATTCTCCCACCGCAGAAGCGCAAAAAGAAAGCGGTTTAGCAATTTGGGCGGTTCATTCAGGTCACCGTGCTCCACCTTTCCAGCAACAGGCAACAACTTCTTCAACAA
Source organism: Limisphaerales bacterium (assembly GCA_046593365.1). Classification (GTDB taxonomy): domain Bacteria; phylum Verrucomicrobiota; class Verrucomicrobiia; order Limisphaerales; family CANJXF01; genus CANJXF01. Next base: position 1,487 of record JBKJOA010000139.1, on the reverse strand, counting down.
TCGAACCGCAGCGACCGGAAAGAACAGAAAGAAATTCCAATAACAACTTCGCCTCACCATAAAACCACTATCAACGAGCAGTTGGGTCAATTCTGCTTTGCGGTAACGGCGGAAATGGCTGTTCACGTCATCATGTTTGGTCCACAGGAACATGAAGGCCGGAACGAATACGATCAATGTGCCGCCTGGCCTCAACACACGTAGCCATTCAGTCAAGGCTTGCGGCGCGTTCTCGACATGTTCGAGAACGTCTGAGGCGGTAATCACATCGAAGTTTTCATCTGGAAAAGCCAGCTTTTGCGCATCCATCACCTGCACACCCTCCAAGCCTCGCTGACGGCTTAAAGCTATCGCCTCACCGCTAATATCAATACCTGCAACGCAAGCGTAACCGTCGGCGTGAAGCTGCTGGATCAAAGGCCCACCCGAACATCCAATCTCGAGAACCCGGCAGCTCCGATTTGCATTGGATTTGAGAACCAATTCGCGCAGAAGATGCCGCCGTCCTAAAAACCACCAGTGGTTTTCTTCCAGCAGATGATATTGCGCCTCGTATTCTTTTTTCATTGTTCCATTCGTAAATTATCGATCCGCTTGGGGCAATCGATACGAAACGATTTGGTTCAAATCAGTTGCAAAGCGTCATCGAGTTGTTACGAACCCGGTGATTGAGAAAGCCGCCGAAATTATTTCACGCGCGAGCTTAAGAAACTTTCTTCGTCATTTCCCCGTAAATCCAGGCGTAAGTTTTTTCCAAACCATCTTGCAACTTTACACCTGGCTCCCAGCCTAAATATTTTTGGATGAGCGTGTTGTCGCTATTGCGGCCATTCACGCCTTTGGGCGCGGATAAATTGTAACTGCGTTTGAGTTTGATGCCGGCAATTCCTTCGACGATGTCCACGAGTTGATTAATGGAAACCAATTCGCTGCTGCCAAGATTGATTGGCTCAAGAATGTCGCTGGCCAAAATCGCCTGGGTTCCCTTGAGGCAATCGTCGATATACATGAAGCTGCGGGTTTGGTGCCCGTCACCCCAGATTTCGATTTCGTGTTTACCGGAAAGTTTTGCGGCAATGACTTTGCGGCAAATCGCGGCAGGCGCTTTTTCGCGTCCGCCTTCATAAGTTCCGAGCGGACCATAAACATTGTGGTAGCGAGCGACGCGGGTGAGGAGGCCAAAATCTTCGCGGAAATGGCGGCACATCCGTTCGCTGAAAAGTTTTTCCCAACCGTAGCCATCTTCGGGCATCGCGGGGTAAGCATCGGATTCTTTGAGCGCGGTAACATTGGGATCCCGTTGTTTGTCCGCGTTGTAAACGCAAGCGGACGACGCGTAGAAAAACTTTTGCGCGCCGTGTTTTCTCGCAGCCATGAGCAAATGCGTGTTGATCAAAACGGTCAACATGCAGAGGCCTTTGTTGAGTTCGATGAATCCCATTCCGCCCATGTCAGCGGCCAAATTGTAAACGACGCTGGCGTCTTTG
>JBKJOA010000021.1:0-5388 GCA_046593365.1 Limisphaerales bacterium | reverse complement strand
CCCGCTAGATCATGCTTACGCTGTTGAGCAATCAGTTTCCCATAAACTGAAATATCGCGCACAAACATTTCGATGCGCTGTTCAAAGTGTTCGCTCGCAATTTTACCCTCTTTCAAGTCGGTGTTTTCAGAAAATGAGACACCATACGGCAACGTCCACGCATAACATTGCCGCGCCACCGTCCGAAGCTGGTCGGTGACGGTGAGACCTTTTTCGTGTGAAGCAACGATTGTCGCGAAAAGCTTTCCCGCGAACTCCCGCCAAAAATGGTCGAGAAAACTCTTCATCGCTCCGCTCATCGAACCGTGATAATCGGGCGTGCCCAGCAGTAACACGTCGGCGTCTTCAACCCGCTTCTGGAGCGCGGGAAATCCCGGGGCGTGGTAAGCCGTGTCCGGATTGTAAAGCGGTAATGGTTCGTTTTCAAAATCAACCATGTCCACCACGCAACCCGCATTTTTCAATCGTTCGGCAACGTGACAAATAATCGATCGCGTCACGGATTGCCGGTGAAGGCTTCCGATGACCGCGAGAACTCGAAGTGGGGTGTCAGTCATGGGCATCAATCATTTATGTCTTCGGAATTATTTCATCAGATTCAGCATTTCTAAAAGCCGGACCAGTCCATAGGAAATTGCACCACAAACCGGTATGGTCAAAATCCAGGCCCATAACATTTTTTCAATCACGGATAAATTTAACGCGCCAAAACGTTTCGCTGCCCCGACACCCATGATCGACGCGGAAATGTTATGCGTCGTCGAAACCGGAATACCGAGATGCGTGGCCAAAAAGATCACCGCGGCCGAACTCGTCTCCGCCGCAAAGCCATTTATCGGTTGCAGTTTCACCATTTTGTGACCGAGCGTACGGATGATGCGCCAACCGCCTGCCGCCGTACCGGCGCACATCACCACGGCACAGGTCATTTTTATCCAGAGAGCGATCTCCACATCTTTTCCTTTTTCCGGCGCGGGCGTGTGCAGAAATGACAACCAGTCAGGCGCCTGGTCAAATGCTCCAGTTGTCGTTCCAGTGACCAGAGCCAGTGCGATGATACCCATTGTTTTTTGCGCGTCGTTGGTGCCGTGCATGAAACCCATTCCACCCGCACTGAGGATTTGCATTTTTCCAAACACCTTGTTGATCGTGTGCGGCCTGAGACGCTGGAGCGTAAGGTAAAGAATAGCCATGATGATAAATCCAAGAACAAAACCGAGAAAGGGCGACATCACCATCGGCACGATCACTTTCCACAAAATACCTTTCCCTTTGAACCAATGAGCAGCGTCCGGCTGCGACCAGATGATGACGTGCCAGTTATTTTTTGCCGCCGCGAGCGCCGCGCCGCAAAGTCCGCCGATCAATGCATGACTTGAGCTGGAAGGCAAGCCGATCCACCAGGTGAACAGGTTCCAAACAATCGCGCCCAGCAACGCGCAAATCAGCGCCTCACTCGTGAGGGAAAAGATTTTCGTGTCAACCAACCCGGACGAAATTGTTTTCGCAACCGCCGTGCCCCACATTGCTCCTATGAGATTGGTGACAGCCGCCAATCCAATCGCTTGTCGCGGAGTCAGGACTTTGGTGGAGACCACCGTGGCAATGGAATTGGCAGTGTCATGAAAACCATTGATATATTCGAAGGCCAACGCGACGAAGATAACGAAAAGTATCAGCGTCATGCTCAGTTATGAATTTTTAAGGACAATCTGGTTGATGACGTTGCCGGAGTCCCGGCAGCGGTCGGTCACCTTTTCCAACAAATCGTAAAGCTCCTTGAGAAAAACAGCTTTAAGCGGCTCATGTTTGCCGGAATATAAATCGCGCAACAATTCGAGAACCAGTTGGTCGGCCTCACTTTCGATGGCTTGAAGCTGATCGTTATGCCCGAAAATCTGTTCTGGATTCACTCCGCGACGCAGTTCCCGAATCATGCGCAGAAGTGTGTCCGTCGATTTTTCCATCATGGCCAATTGTCGTGAAATATCAATTCCGTTCAGAAATTGGGGCGCAATTAAAATTCGTTCGCCAACTTTCTCAACCGTTTTTGGAATCCGATAAAGCGCGAATGACAGTGCCTCAATGTCTTCCCGTTCCAGCGCCGTTACAAATGTCGTCGCGACCAGTTGGCTGATCTGGGCAGCAATGCGTTTTTCTTTGCGTCGCACCGCCACGAAATCCTCCAAAGTCCGAGCTTCCGCCGCGCTCTTCACCAATTTGATCAACGCCTGCACACTCGCCCTGCCCTCCTCGGCGCTGGCTTCCAATAGATCAAAAAACTTATCCTCTTTGCCGAGTAATTTTTGCAGGGAAAACATAATGGAATTTGATTTGCGTTTCGGCGAAACGTTAGGGGAGCTTCATTGGGAAACAAGTCAAAACGAGCCTGCACCACACAAACCTGCTGCGCCTTGTATTAGCCCGGAGGCTTTCGGAAATTAGCAGGGGGATAAAATCCCCGGCGACGAAGTAACGACAAACTTCGCACGTAGATTATCTTCGTCTTCGGCTGCGAGAGAGTGAGTTGGTTAGGACTTCATCCACCCCGGCTGCTTTTCCAGGCCACCTTACGTGCGGCGAGATTTTGCCGGGTTTGCTCCGGCGTGCGCAGTTGACCGGCCCTGGCTTGTTCCCAGCCCATATCAATCTTCTGCCGGGCCTGGCCAATGACATTCCTCTCAGTCCATCCTTATAACCGGGTGCTCAGAAATGGAGTCGAGAACCGCACGCACCCCTTTGACTTGCGCGATGATGCGCGTTTCCAACGGGAGAGTGGAAGGCGTTTCCAAAGTGTAGGAGAGGCGGGTTTTGTTCGTGATCAGATAAAGCGCTTCTGGCCACTCCGGGCGATCAAACGGATCTTTGTTGGGATTAATCACCCCATTTTCAGCAGGCCAACCATCGATCGCTGAGCTGCGATCAATCGGGCAAGATGCGGCGACTCGGCTGACGATTTTTTTTGCGAAAGAGGGCTGGTCGTCTGGATTCAGTTCGTAAATGTAAAAACCTTTCGCTTCCCAGTCTTCGTGCAAACAAAGAGCGACATCGAAACGCGGTTTGCGTTTCAGCCATTCGATATGCTGACTGGTTTCTTCCGATTTTAGATCGCGATAATCGCGGTTTAAGTCAATACCTCGCGCATTTTCGCGACGGTTTATTGGAAAGCCGCTGGGGTTGAGGCACGGGCACAAGAAAATATCAACGCCGACCGGCCAGATGTTGTCCTTGAGCAATTGCAAAATAGCGACTGGACCCGCCGGCTCGTCTCCATGAATTCCAGTGGAAAGATAAACCCGACGCAACGAAGGTTTGCTGACTCGATGATAAGCCAGCAATTCCATTTCCCTGGGGGCACCTTGATTGGCAAGGCTGATTGAGTCTCGTTTCCAACCGGTTCGTTCCGCAATTTCTTTAACTTTGCCGAGAACTTGTTGGATGTCGATCGGCTCGCCCTGATAACCGCGACGAATGATAAATTCGGTATCGTCCATGACCAAAAATCCACTACCTGACCAGAATCATCAAGCAAGAGTTGGGGTTAACGTTTCTTCCATGAGCTGAGTTGCAACCGGAACCGGTTGCGCATCTGCTTGATCGGCAAAATCGTGACTGTCCCAGTTTGGATCGAGACCCAAATCCTTGAGCATCTGGAGATCCTTTTCAACCGATTGATTGAGAGTCGTCAGATAATTTCCAACCATTAACGCGCTGGCACCGGCTGAGAAAACCATGCTTTGCATATCACGCAAATTGACGGTGCGCCCGCCGGCAATCATGATTTCCTGTCGCGGTAAAATAAAACGGAAACAGGCAATCGTCTTCAGAATTTCCAAAGGCGGGAGCGGCGTCACATTTTCGAACGGCGTTCCTTTGATTGGATTTAAAATGTTAATTGGAACCACGTTCGCTCCGATTTCCTTGAGCGAAAACGCAAGGTCACAACGGTCCTCGCGAGTTTCACCCATGCCAATAATTCCGCCCGAACAAATCTTAAGGCCGGCCTTTTTTAAATAGCCGATGGTTTCAACTCGATCTTCGTAGGTGTGACTCGAGCAATGACTCGGGAAAAATCGTTTCGAGCTTTCCAGGTTGTGCCCATAACATTCCAGGCCAGCATCTTTCAAACGATCCGCCACCGCCTGGCTCTTGATAATTCCCAATGAAGCATCGGGGCGCGTTTTGCCGGTTTTAGCCAGTTCGCGAATTCGATCGCAAACTTCGTCGAGCAGCGGCCCTTCTTTCAATCCTTTCCAGGCCGCGACCAACCCAACCGCAGTCACCTGGTTTTTGTTCGCCTCTTCCGCCGCCTCGACGACCGGCTCTGGGTCAATAAAGCCATATTTGGGCGAACCGGTTTGGTGGAAGGAGGACTGAGCGCAAAAGCTGCAATTTTCAGAACAGGCGCCCGCTTTTGCATTCACAATTGAACAGAGATGAATCTTGTTTCCCTTGAAATGTTCGCGGATGCGGTTGGCCCACGCAATTAAATCAAAAATGTCCGGCGCGTTTTCCAGACCAAAGAGCCATTGGGCTTCCGGGCGGGCGATGGTTCCGCCGCCCAAAACGCGCTGGCCCAGTTCAGAAATTTTCGAGTGGTTCATCACGTCAACTGCTTTGGCAATCATGGTTGACAGCCTAAGTTGACCGGAAATTTTCGCAAGCTTTCAAAACGGAATTTGAGAGAGAGGGATTCGAACCCTCGGTTCGATTAACCTGCGTGGATCAAATGTTTTACCTATGAGAACTGACAATACAACTAACCAATGAACCAACTTTTCTTTCCGTTTTATCCCCCTTCACTCTCAAGAAAAACATTGAACAAAAACTCCAAAAGATTTTTACTTTCAAAAGTGTCCACCATTCTGAGTCAATGAATCCCTAACCGGCCAGCTCCTATGGTGTCCTTTTATTTTGAATCAACGCGTGCGCAGGATTTCATTTGGAAGTTCGTTGGCGTCTCCTCCGTCTCGTGGAAAATGATTGGACAACGCCGTTCCAACTTCACCGATTGCTCGAATAATTGCTTCGGTGAATTTTCTTTCTTTGAACGCATCGCTCATTCCGCCAGTGATCGTCCCCCAAAAATTTTCGCCGCACTTTTCATGAATTCCTGAATCGCCGACGATGGCAAATTTCTGGCTGACTGGCGCGATATAAATCAACACGCCGTTGCGCAATCGCGTCTTTGTCATGCCCAATTTTTCAAAGCGAGTTCTCGCGGCGGTCAATGCGTCATCGCGTTTTTTGTCCGAGATGTAAACGCGAATTTCTCCGGAGGTTTTCTTTTCCGCCTCCGCAATGGCGGAAACGATTTTTGTTTCATCGAGATTACTGATAAAAGTTTTCGATTTCATATCACCAGCTTCCGCTCGCGCCTCCTCCTCC
>JBKJOA010000222.1:0-5547 GCA_046593365.1 Limisphaerales bacterium | reverse complement strand
CGAGTTCGCTTTGGCCAAAGCGCTCGGCGCAAAAGAAATCTTATTTTGGGAAGCCGACTACATTGACGACCGCGCCAATGCCGCCGAGTTGAAGGACGCGATGTCCAAACGCGCTCGCTGATTATTTTTTCGCGGCCTCCGCTTCTTTTCGCAACGCTTCCGCTTCTTTTCGCAACGCTTCCGCTTCCTTTTTGGATGCTTCCCCTTCTTTTCGTAGAGCTTCGGCTTCTTTCCTTAACGCCCCCGCTTCTTTACTTGGCGTTTCGCCCACTTTTTTGGCAGGCTCGACAGCCTTAGGTGCTTCATCCGGTTTCTTGGCAGGCTCGACGGCCTTTGGCGCTTCAACAGCTTTCTTAGCAGGTTCAGGCTCCTTTTTCGGGGCTTCGACCTCTTTCTTGACGGGTTCGGCCTGTTTTACGGGAGCCTCGGGTTCTTTCTTGGCAGGTTCAGCTTCTTTCTTTGCAACGGCGGCTAGTTCCCAACCGCGAACGATGTTTAATTTCGGCAAGCTTTTTTGTAAATTTGTTACGCCGGTGTCGGTGACTTTCGTTTGCCACAAATGCAGGTTTTTCAAACGAGCTAAACCCTTCAAGTTTTCCAAACCTGCGTCACTCACTTTCGTGTCGAACAAATTCAAATACTCCAAATTTACCAGCCCTTTGAGATTGACCAGACCGGCATCACCAATTTGCGTGTGTTCCAAATGGAGGTGGGTCAGATTGGTCAAACCTTTGATGCTGGCGAGGCCGGAGTCACTGATTTTTGTCCCGGCAAGATTCAAATCAACGAGGCCAAGAATATCCTTAAGCGGCGCGAGCGCCGCATCGGTCGCATTCGTGTTGAGCGAACGAAAATTTGCTTCGCGCCAATTCACATTTAACGCAATCGGGCGGACTGCGACGCCAAGCTCGCCGAATTTCGCGACGGCTTTCAACTCCGCCGCGCCGGGTTTATATTCTGGGAGTTTTACCGGTTCAGCCTTAATTTCTTCAGGAGCGGCAGTCGATTTGATCACGAGCCCAGCCGGCCAGTTCGCGCCTTGGCTGATCCAATCACGAATCAAATCCGTTTGTACTTTCGTCAACAAATCCCCTTTGCTTGGCATCACGTCGTCATGGTCTTTGGGCAGCGTAATCCGCCGGTACAAATCACTTTTGGCGATGTCACCCGGCACAAGCGCCAACGCGTCTTTGCCCCCTTTTAACGCGGCTTCTTTGCTGTCCAAACGCAAGTCGCCTTTGTGCTTATCCGGCCCGTGGCATTGGATGCACGATTTTTCCAGAATAGGTTGAATCTCTTTTGCAAAATCAATTTGCTTGTCGGCGGCTTGAACAGAAATGGTCACAACACTTGCGGCCAGAATTGAACTGAGGATTTTCATGTGCAAATTTCTATCAGGTTTGGCGGTAAAGTAAATCCTGTTGCGAATGTTCAAGAAACGGGCGGCTGGATGCCGACTGCGCAGCCATCCTGACTGTGGGTTCGGAACTCCTCCAGAGTCCAGTCGGTTGGGTAAGTCATAAACCCGCTGGCGCAAAGAATAGTTTTCTGTAAAGTCGCGCTCGCTAAATATTCATATGGAAAATGTAATCAAATTCGGCACCTCTGGCTGGCGTGGACTCATCGCGCGCGATTTTACTTTCGCAAATGTTCGCCTCGCTGCACAAGGCGTGGCGGATTATCTGAAGGCGGAATTGGCAAATTCTAACTCCGCTCTTTATGGACGTAAGCCGGTCGTCATCGTCGGTTACGACACGCGATTTCTTGGCCGCGAGTTTTCATTGTCCGTAGCCGAGGTTTTGACCGCCAACGGACTTATTCCCCTGCTGTGCAATCGTGACACGCCAACTCCGGTCATTGCTTTCACGATTCGCAAACGCAAAGCCATTGGCGGAATCAACCTAACGGCCAGCCATAATCCGCCGGAATACTCGGGCTTCAAATTTTCTTTGCACGACGGAGCGGGAGCGCCATCCGAAGTTACAAAACAAATTGAAGTGAACACGTCACGACTGCTCGATCAGAATTGGAATTTCAAAGCGGCGGTGATTGGAACTTTCCATTGCAAAACAATTGATCCGCTGCCCGATTATTTTAAACAAATTAAAACGCTGGTTGATTTTTCCGTGATCAAAAAGGCGAAGATGAAAATTGCCGTGAACTTTATGTACGGCACTGGACGCGGTTATCTCGACACGCTACTCGAAGAAGCTGGCGCGAAACTTTTCAAATTCAATGCGGAACCGAACCCGCTTTTCGGCGGACATCATCCGGAGCCGAATAAAGAAGGCATGGCCGAAGTTTCCAAATTCGTGCGCAGCGGCCAAGCGCGACTCGGGCTTGGCCTTGACGGCGACGCCGACCGTTTTGGCATCGTGGACAAAGATGGAACCTGGCTCACGCCAAACCAGATTCTGCCGCTGGCGTTGTATCATTTAAAAAAGAATCGCGGCTGGACGGGAGCGGTCGTTCGCACGGTTCCAACAAGCCATCAAGTCGATGCCGTCGCGAAAATGCTTGGCGTGAAAGTTTATGAAACGCCCGTTGGCTTCAAATACATTGGCGCGCTAATGGAAAGCGAACCGATCATCGTTGGCGGCGAAGAATCGGGCGGACTCAGCGTCAAAGGTCACGTCCCGGAAAAAGATGGAATCCTCGCCTGCTTGCTCATGGCTGAATTGGTTGCCGTGGAAAAGAAATCACTCGGTCAAATTCTCAAATCGCTCGAAAAAGTAACCGGTGAATTTCACACCGACCGCATCAACGTCGCAATTCCACCTGACAAAAAAGCGGCCTTGCTTGAAAAGCTTTCACGCGGTTTGGATTCCATCGGTCCATTCAAAGTGGATAAGTTTATTACGACGGATGGTTACAAATTTCTTTTGCCCAACGGCGAATGGGTTGCCTTCCGCGCCAGCGGAACCGAACCGCTCATCCGCTGCTATATCGAGGCGAAATCAAAAGCGCAGTTGGACAAATTGCGCAAGGCATGCCAAAAAGTTTTGGTGGAATAAAAAACTTATCCGAGGAAAAAAATGTTCTAATAAAACTATGTCCTGAAACGTTTACAGTTTAACCGGGTTCTCCCGGCAAATGCGGCCTATTATGCAAATTCTATTTCTCTGCCTCTTCCTGGTCTTTTCTATTGGACAATCATCGTTCGGCGCGACGCGCGACGCCGATTGGCAACGCGTTGAGGATGCCGTCAAAAAAGGTTTGCCGAAGACCGCCATTGAAGCGCTGGAACCGATCATTAAGAATTCTCTTGCTGAAAAAAAATATGGCGAAGCAACCAAAGCCATTGCGCGTAAGATTGTCCTCGAAGGAACGATTCAGGGGAATAAACCGGAAGAAAAAATCACGCGGTTGGAAAAAGAAATCGAAACCGCGCCCGCTGAAATCAAGCCGCTGCTCCAGACGCTGCTCGCGCATTGGTATTGGCAATATTTCCAACAAAACCGCTGGCGTTTTATGCAGCGCACCACGACTGCCGAAACGCCAGGAAAAGATTTTACAACTTGGGATTTGTCGCGTTTGTTTGCTGAAATCGACAAACGATTTTCTGAAGCGCTTTCCACTGAGAAAATTCTGAAAGCGACACTGGTTTCAGATTTCGATGAAGTTCTTGAACGTGGCACATTGCCCGATTCCTATCGCCCCATGCTTTACGATTTCATCGCGCATGAGGCGTTGCAGTTTTACATGTCCGGCGAGCAAGCCGCCGCCAAACCGCAGGATGCTTTTAAAGTTTCTTCCGAGAGTCCGATTTTCGATTCAGTGGAAAAATTTATGGCGTGGGAACGTGCTGCCGACTTTCAGTCGGCAGAAACTCGCGAAAAGAATCAAGCGGCCGAAACAAACGACGCCTCTGCCGACAGAATGTCGGCAGCACTTTCTCCCGCTGCCAAAGCGATTCGGCTTTTCCAGCAACTCTTAAAATTTCACCAGAACGACAATGATAAATCCGCCTTCATCGATGCGGATATTGCGCGGCTGGTTTATGGAAAAAACATCGCGTTCGGCGAAGAAAAAAATGCGCGGTTTAAAAAGGCGATCCGCGCGGTCGCGGAACAATGGGACAAACACGAACTCGCCGCCACAGCCTGGTATCACTATGCGACAACCATTCGCGATGAAGGAAATTTGGCCGAATCTCACGCAATAGCGGAGAGAACAATCCAAGATTTTTCCAAAAGCAACGGCGCGGCGCTTTGCCGAAGCCTCATCGAACAAATCGAAAGTAAATCGGCGGGCATCGTGACGGAGCGGATTTGGAACGCGCCGTTTCCAAAAATCCATGTGCGCTACAAAAATGTGGGGGAAGTTTATTTCCGCGCCGTGCCAATGAACTGGGATTCCTTCGTGCAACGACGGAAGCGCTTGCCGGAATCGCTTCAAGACGACGAACGCAAAGAAATCTTAAGCAAAAAGGCGACGCTTGAATGGTCACACAAGCTTACGCCAACGACTGATTTCAAGGAACGCACCGTGCCATTGTCCGCGCCGAAGGATTTGCCACGCGGATTTTATTTTATTATTGCCAGCCACAACGCGGATTTTTCGCAGAAAAAAAACCAGCTTTCCATCGCTGATGTTTGGGTGAGCGATTTAGGAGTCATTTTGCGCATGCGCGAAAAATTTATTGAAGGGTTTGTGCTGGATGCGAATTCTGGAGAGCCGCTCAAAGGCGCGGAGGTCGGCGGCTGGGTTCATGATTATCAAAAAGGGAAACTCACCGAGATTGCCTCGTGGCGGACAGATGAAAGCGGCTTTTTCCAATTCACGGCTGATCAAGGGAAAAACTACATTTTCCGCGTGCGAAACGGCGTGGACGAAGTCGGGGTGCAACAGGAGCTGAGCGGCCAATATTGGAATCGCGGCGAACCCGGCGACCAAACCGTTTTTTTTACCGATCGCGCGATTTATCGTCCCGGCCAAACGATTCAGTACAAAGGCATCGCGCTCCACGTCGATCAAGCGAATGACAATTATGAAGTCATCAAGGATCGCGTGATGAATGTTATTTTTCTCGACGCTAATGGAAAAGAAATCGCGAAACAGGAACGGCGTTGCAACGATTATGGTTCTTTCTCTGGAAGTTTTACAGCGCCGCGAGATCGCTTGATGGGCGCGATGACGATTCATTCTTATGGGCCAAACGGGTCTGCCACGGTGCGAGTCGAAGAATACAAACGTCCAAAATTTCAGGTCACGCTCGACGCGCCGAAGACGGCGCCGAAATTGAACGACAAAGTTTCGTTGAGCGGACACGCGATGGCTTATACCGGCGCGGCGATTGATGGAGCGCAGGTGAAATATCGCATCGTGCGCGAGGTGCAAATGCCGTGGTGGTGGGGTTGGTATGGCGGGCGCGGCGGATTTCGCGGGAACGCGAGTCAGGAAATTTCACATGGCACTTTGAAAACGGAAGTCGATGGATCATTTAAAATTGAGTTCGTGGCGAAACCGGATTTCTCCGTTCCAGAAAAAGATGAGCCGACGTTTGCGTTTCAAATTTACGCGGACGTGACGGACAGCGCGGGGGAA
>JBKJOA010000345.1:0-5249 GCA_046593365.1 Limisphaerales bacterium | reverse complement strand
ACGAAACGCCGAACGAGCCAGGCGAATTTTAAAACAGACTCGCGGAGGGGCGCGCCGATCAATCTTCGGAGAACAGATATTCCAAATCGATTTGCGAGAGGTTCCGGGCAAAACCTTCCTCGCCCAGGACATCGGCAATGGTCTGCGCTTTTCGCTGTTGCAGATCCCAGATCTTTTCTTCAACCGTTCCCGGAGCGATCAGGCGATAGGCATTCACCGTGCGTGTCTGCCCGATGCGATGCGAGCGGTCGATCGCCTGGGCCTCGACGGCTGGGTTCCACCAGGGATCATAAAGCACCACGTAACTTGCCGTCGTGAGATTGAGTCCGGTTCCTGCGGCGCGAAGACTCAACAGGAAGATCGACCCCTTGGGGTCTTCTTGAAACGCGTTGACCACGGACTGGCGGTCCTTCGTTTCGCCGGTGAGAATGTGCGTGGAAATGTTGCGTTGCAGGCATTCCTTTTCCAACAGTTTCAACATCTGGACAAACTGGCTGAACACCAAAACTTTTTGGTTGTCGGCCAACAGCGGCTCCAACAATTCGAAAAGCGTTTCCGTTTTTCCGGAGACCGAATCGTTGCCGACCAGTTGCGGATGGCAACAAATCTGGCGCAACCGGGTCAGGGCCGCCAGCACATGAATCGTGCTTTTGCCCAAACCTTTTTCCGCGACGGTGTTCATGACCTGTTCGCGGCTCCGGCGCAATTCGGCCAGGTAAAGTTTCCGTTGCGCTTCGCCCAGATCGCAATCGCGCCGTTCCTCGATGCGGTCGGGCAGATCCTGGGCGACCTGTTTTTTCAAACGGCGCAACATCAGCGGGCGCAGCTTGGCCGAGAGCCGGCGGCGCGCGATGCGTCCTTCCATCTCCGTACTGGAGGGGCCGGGCTCGACATTTTCGGCGTTGCGCGCGGTGCGGTCCACAGTTGCCCGCGGTTCGTACTTCTCGGTGAAATGCTCCTGCGTGCCGAGGAACGTGGGCTGGACGAAATCCACAATGCTCCACAAGTCGAGCAGCCGGTTTTCGAGCGGCGTTCCGGTGAGCGCCAGTCGTTGGTCCGCTTTCAATTGTTTGACCGATTGCGTCACCTGCGCTTCGGGGTTTTTGATGAATTGCGCTTCATCGAGAATGGCGGCGCGGAATGAAAATTTTTGCAACGCTTCCAAATCGCGTCGCAGCAAGGCGTAGTTGGTCACGATCAAATCGTGTTGCGGAATTTGCTGGCGCAAGTTGTGTCGCGCCGAGCCACTTTCCAGCACCAGAACTTTTAGGTGCGGGGTGAATCGCTCGGCCTCACGACGCCAATTGTGCAACACGGATGCCGGGCAGATGACCAAAGCCGGTTTGTGGTCCGTCGGATGTTGCGAATGTAACCAGGAAAGCCACGCCAGGGTTTGCAATGTTTTGCCGAGACCCATGTCGTCCGCCAAAATTCCTCCGAGTTTGTGGCGCGTAAGATGACAAAGAAAATCAAAACCATCTTTTTGATAAGGCCTCAATTCCGCCAGGGTGTTGGGCGGCAGCGGGACGGACGGGATGCCAGCGAATTCCGCGAGGCTTTCGCGCAGAGCGCGCGCTTCAGGAGAATCGACAAAACGTTGCAAACCGGCTTCATCCAAATGGGCGGCATGCTCGAGTCCGAGACGCTGCGGAATCGCGCTAAGCCCGTCCAGACCCAAATCGGCGAAGGCTTCATGCGCATTTTGCACGGCACCTGAATCCAGTTCAAGCCAGCCGGCGTCCGGCAGATTAACGAAACGTCCGGTGGCGGTGGCGAGACGTTGCAAATCAGCGGGCGTCAGTTTGAGACCTTCGATTTCCCACTCAGTAGAAACGGAAAACCAATCAATCCCGCTGCCTTTGACAACCAGGTGCGGTCGGAGTTGGCGCGGCGCTAAAAACAATCGGTGAAATGCGGTGTCGCCAAGATATTCCGCGTCCAGCGGACGATCTGGCCAGGCACTGGCGAGCTTACCGAGGAAACTTTCATTCGCATCACCCAACCACAATCCGTGTTCCGGCGTAAACCAATCCAAGCGGCGCAACCATTGCGCTGCGGGATCGAGGCGCGGGTCATCCAGGATTTCGGGTTTTTGGCTGGTGCGAACAATCGGCTGGTCCCGTTGCCATTCGTGACCGTTCCAATGCCACAGGGATTGGTCACGATCGCTGATGGCCTGCAAACGAAGCCGCACCGTTTCATTGGCTAATTCAAAAGTGAAGCGCGGTTTCGCAGTGTGCGCGATGCAAAGCTGTTCCCAATCGGCGTCTTTATTCGGCTGCGTTTTGCGCAACTTCGTCAAAAGGCGGTGACTAAGTTTGCTGACTGGAACGGATTTCTTCCTGGCCCATGCATCGAGCAAATCCGTGGGCGGACCATTTCGCAGCAAATAAAAGGTATCGCCAATCAAAACCAGCGAAGGCCGTCCCGCAAAAAACTTCACCGAATGAAGCGGATGCAGTTCCCCATTGGGCAATTGCAAATTGTGGGTGAAGGAAAGTTCGTTCTCAATGTTCTCGAGGTTCGGTTTCAATTCCGCCAAATGCCCGTGGAACTTGGCGAAGGTTTGGTTTTCCTGAAGCTGTAGTCGCGAGTTTTCACCCCAACGCACCAGCCATTGTAACAATTCCAATCCAGTCAACGTCAGCGTGTCCCAAAGTCCTTCCGGATCAGCGTGCGTCTCGCCGAGCCATTGAATAAATTCCCAATCCACCGGAGAAAACAGTTCCTGCTCGTGGGTGGAGCGCGTGGTCAACTCCACAATTTCAGAAAGAGTTTTGGCTTTTTCACCAGTCCGTGGACGGAACAAATAAAATTTTACCGAAAGCGCAAAAAGGGTTGAATCTTCCTCCGCTGGCTGCAATTCCCCGAGGACGCGCAGAAGAGCGCGTGGGGAATCCAGGTGAACGGGCGCGGGCGGAAAGAGCCAATGTTCGAGTTTCTGCACCAATTTTTGGTCCTGCTCGGCTTGCTCGACTTCCGCAAAACGATCGAGATTCGCGTGGGTGGAAAGTTCCGTGGGCAGCGGACGGTTTGCCCGCAGAAACAGGATGGCCGTTTCCTCCAGGCGCTTTTTCCCTTGGACGGACATGAGCCGGGGCCACCACTCTTGCCCGGCGAAATCCTTGCGCGAGAGTGAAAGTTTTTCGAAGTAATCTTCGAGCAAGAGCCAGGCGCGTTGGGAATCGGTGCAGTCAGAAAAAATGCGAAGCAACTCGGTGCGTTCTGCCACGGCCGCTTTTGAATCGGATAATTCACGACGCAAATCCGCCAGAGCACCATACGTTTTGCTCAACACCGTATGATGCGCGTCATACTTTGTCGTATTCCCCGATCGATTTCCCAAACCGTTTTTTCGTGTGGTTTTGGCCATGAGTTACCCATTAAAGGCCCTGTATTCGGGCATAGAATGGGAGCTGTGGTCAATGAGAAAGCAGAAAAATTACAGTTGTAGCAAGAGAAAATTGTGCACAAGAGGTTCCCAATTTTTGATTCTGCCCCGAAAAAAAACATCTCTACCTGGAAACAACAATCTGTGTCCGATGAAATTACTATGCATTACGTGCAAGGCCGTAATTCTTTCGTGCTTATAAAATCCTCACGGGTAAATTCCGGATGCGCCAACTTGTTTTGCAACGATGCACAAGTCTTGCTCTAAGATTGAGTAGAAGCTAAGTTCATAGTGATTTTGGAAGAGTGGAGAATCGCTTTCGGCGCAAGCTGGAGGAGGAAAGTCCGAACACCGCAGGGCGCGATGCCGCGTAACTTCTCGTTTCGGCGAGGAGATACACGCGGGCGAAACGCAAAAACGTTTTGACGGAAAGTGCCACAGAAAATTAAACCGCCTCGTTCGCAAGAGCGGGGTAAGGGTGAAAAGGTGGAGTAAGAGACCACCGCGCCAAGCGCAAGCAAGGCGGCACGGAAAACCCCATCGGGTGCAAGGCCAAATAGGGAATTCACGAAGCGGCTCGCTTCAGCGCGGAGAAATCCGTCGGATTCCGGGTATGGCTGCTCAGACAAATGATTCTCTCCACTCGCAAGAGTGAAGACAAAACTCGGCTTACAGCTCTTCCAAAATCATTTCACAGGACAACGCAGCGTTCTTCCGGCTACAGTCGCAGTAACGAACGCAGCAGACCGGCGAAGACCGTCACTGTGCATAACACCAGCGAAGTTTTATTTCATCTCTGCGCGAACACCGACCCGCAACGCGACAGCATTTTCACCAAAGGCCCGTCCGACGTGCTCGACCACGCGAAATCGCCAGCGGCAGCAAACTCGGCAGTGAAGGCGAAGGTGGAAAAGCTTTTCGGAGGAATTGCGTGAACCCGCGATGGTGGCCGCGAACAATCCCTTTGGGATTGGCGCAACGCGGTTGCAACCCTTCCGTTCCCGCCCGCGTTGCGCGCTGCTACAACCTTGTTGAGGTGCGTTTATTTCTGCGGCAGAGCGGGAACAAGCCCGTGCTTGATCATCACCGCTTTGAATCAGGGCAGTGGAAAACGGCCCTTGCGGACAGCACGGTGGACGAGTACGGTTTTTTTATGGAATTGACCAAAGGTGCATCACCCACCGTGCTTTTCGACGACAGCTCGGTGCCATTGGGCGAAGCATCGCACTCCTCGGTTATGAGCGGTTGTCCGTTTCAAGAGCACTATTGCAGTGCCGCCACGCAACTCATCATGTCGCAGCTTTATCCCCACATCTTCGGCTCCGCGAAAACGCACGGCACGCTGGTTGGCACCTGCGTTTCCGGGGATCTCCATGAAATTGGGGTGCGCATCCTGTGCGACTTTTTTGAAATGCAAGGCTGGCATTCCCATTACCTCGGCGCGAACGTGCCAACGTCGAGCGTCGTCCAGACCGTGTTGCAATTGAAGGCCGACGTCCTCGCCATTTCCGCGACCATCACCTACCACGTCGATGCAGTTGAGAAGCTCATTGCTGCTATTCGCAGCACCCCCGAATGCCGCAACATCAAAGTCCTTGTCGGAGGCTATCCCTTCAAAGTCGCTCCTAATTTATGGCAGACGATCGGAGCAGACGGCTCTGCCAACAACGCAGAGGACGCTGTCATCGAAGCCAATCGCCTTACCTGCCAGTCCTTCGTCGCATGAGTGAGAGAGCCGATTCCTTTGAACAGCGCCACGATCCTTTCTACGAGGATTTGAGTCGGCTCAACAACGAACTCGTCAACCTCCAGTGCGAGTTGGCCCGCAAGAATGTAGAGTTGTCCAGGGAGCTTGCCG
>JBKJOA010000339.1:0-4115 GCA_046593365.1 Limisphaerales bacterium | reverse complement strand
GTCTGGGTTTATCGCTGCGAAAACGAAGGGCCATTCACGTTGCACCCTGAAGAAATCGAGCGCGGCGAATGGTTCGCGCCGGAGTTTGTGACGAAATGGATTTCAGAAAAGCCAACGGACTTCGCGAGTGCGTTCGTGCTGATTTGGAAAAAATTAGCCCAAAGTGGATGAACTTTTTCGCCGATTTCGCAAATTAACACGAATTGCAGAAGAAATTTTTAATCCGCGTCAATCCGTGAAATCCGTGTCGTCCTAAGTGGTGCTTATAAGCCGGTGGCGTTTGGCCATTTTTTAAAATCAATTTCGCATACAACACATTCTCATACCAATGCTTCAACGCGGTCGGCTCACGGGACGGCAAACCCAATTGTTCAACGACAAACTTCATCTACAGACTCAATCAACGATTTTCCCGAAAAGGGAGCGCAAATTTGCGGCACTCAATCTGCTGATTATAGATTTAAAAATGAAGCTGAGACGGAGTCTGCGGCACGGCTTGACCATCGAACAGCGCTCCATTACGTTGCGCAGCGAGTCGAAAACGAATCTTTAATATGCAAAATTTTCTCATTCCACACGTTATCGAGCAGACCGGACGCGGCGAACGCGGCTACGATATTTATTCGCGTTTGCTGGTGGATCGCATCGTTTTTTTGGGCACGCCAGTGGATGATATGGTGGCCAATGTCATTATTGCACAGCTCCTGTTTTTGCAAATGTCTGATCCAAAAAAGGACATTCACCTTTACATCAATTCGCCTGGCGGCAGCGTCACGGCGGGACTCGCGATTTATGATACGATGCAGTTTCTTACTTGCGACGTGAACACCTATTGCATCGGTCAGGCAGCGAGCATGGGCGCGGTTCTGTTGTGTGGTGGC
The DNA here is from genome assembly GCA_046593365.1 of Limisphaerales bacterium. Lineage (GTDB taxonomy): Bacteria > Verrucomicrobiota > Verrucomicrobiia > Limisphaerales > CANJXF01 > CANJXF01. The sequence continues at coordinate 3,234 of JBKJOA010000339.1, read as the reverse complement.
ACCAAAGGAAAGCGCTACGCCCTGCCGAATTCAAACATCATGATTCATCAAGTCTTGGGTGGAGCAGAAGGACAGGCGAGCGACGTGGAAATCCGCGTCAAATACATGCTCAAACTAAAAGAGCGTTTGAATAATATTATCGCCAAGCACACCGGCCAACCTTACGAGATTGTGGAAAAAGCGTGCGATCGCGATAATTTCATGACGCCGGAAGAAGCCAAAGCTTTTGGCCTGGTGGATGACGTTGTTAAATCGCGGAAAGAAATGCCCAACTTGCCGGAGAAGACTTCTCTAGTTCCCTGATTCAATTTTATGGCACGCCCGACGAACATCACTCTTTGCAGTTTCTGCGGGAAATCGCACGCGGAAGTCAAGAAGCTCATCGCGGGCCCAGGCGTTTATATTTGCGACAATTGCATCGCACTTTGCAAAAGTGTTCTGGACAAGGAATTAGCCGTCGAAATCAAAAAGTCCACGCCCAAACTGAAAATCGCCAAGCCGTCTGAAATCAAGAATCAATTGGACACCCATTGCATCGGCCAGGATCACGCCAAGAAAACTCTGGCGGTCGCGGTCCATAATCATTTCAAGCGCATTCTTCAAGATCCCACGTATGTGCCGAAGGAAGATGATGATTTGGCCTCGGCCCGCCACGCGGAAGTTGAAATTGAAAAAAGCAACATTCTGCTCATCGGACCAACCGGTTCTGGAAAAACTCTGCTCGCACGAACGCTTGCAAAAACTTTGGATGTGCCGTTTGCGATTGCCGACGCCACGACGCTGACCGAAGCCGGTTATGTGGGTGAAGACGTTGAAAATATTATTCTGCGCCTTTTGCAAAACTCCGATTACGACGTGAAGCGCGCGCAGATGGGAATCGTTTACATAGACGAAATCGACAAGATCGCGCGCAAGACGGAAAATGTTTCCATCACGCGTGATGTTTCCGGCGAAGGCGTGCAGCAAGCGCTTCTGAAAATTTTGGAAGGGACGATTTGCAATGTTCCTCCGCAAGGCGGGCGAAAACATCCGCAACAGGAATACATTCGCGTCGATACGAGCGGCATCTTATTTATCTGCGGCGGCGCGTTTGTTGGTTTGGAAAAAATTATTCAAAGGCGACTCGGCCATCGCGTGATGGGATTCAACGCCGTTGAGCAAGGACACAAGCTTTCTGCGGTTGACCGCGACAACGTTCTGCAATTCGTCGAGCCGGAAGATTTGATCGGTTTCGGCTTCATTCCTGAGTTCATCGGACGTTTGCCGATGATGACTGTCCTCGAAGAATTGACCGAAGATCAACTCGTGCAAATTTTGACAGAAACCAAAAACGCGCTGACCAAACAGTTTTCAAAACTCATGGCGATGGATGGAGTGGAACTGGAATTTACGCCCGACGCGTTGCACGAACTCGCGACCCAAGCGATCACCAAGGGAACTGGCGCGCGCGCATTGCGAACGCTTCTCGAAAAATTGATGCTTGATGTGATGTACGAAATCCCGACCAGCGAAGATATTGTCTCCGTCAAAGTCACCCGCCCGGTGGTTCGTGGGGAAATGAAACCCATCATTCGCCGTAAGCCCAATCAAGCGGCGGCGTAAATTGCGATTTTACGCGGATCGGCGGTTTGCAACCAGCATTATACCAAGATGCAGACTGGCGCTCCGTAGTTCTTCATTTCGAGATTCCCCTTGCTTAGTAAATCGTAAATCGCAAATCGTAAATCCAACATGCAGCTCGACGCCCAAAAGTTCATTGCCAAAAACGTCCGCGCGATTCCGCGTTCGGGGATTCGCGATTTTTTCGACATCGTTCAAGGAATGAAAGATGTGATTTCGCTCGGCGTCGGCGAACCAGATTTCGTCACGCCGTGGCACATCCGCGAAGCTGCGATCTACGCATTGGAACGTGGTAAAACGGGTTACACATCCAATCTTGGCTTGCTCAAATTGCGTGAAGCGATCAGCGCGAGTCTCACGAAACATTTTCGCGTCACATATAATCCGCAGAATGAAATCCTGATTGCAGTCGGAGTCAGTGAAGCTTTGGATTTAGCTCTGCGCGCGCTTATCAATCCTGGCGACGAAGTGATTTATCACGAGCCATGCTACGTGAGTTATTCGCCGAGCATCGCTCTCGCGTATGGCGTTCCGGTGGCAGTGGCGTGTCGCGCGGAGAATAATTTTTCCGTCACCGCCGAAGAAATTGCCGCGAAGATCACCTCGCGCAGCAAAATTCTGATGCTGAATTTCCCGACCAATCCCACTGGTGGAACGATGTCGCGTGGCGAATTGGAGAAAATTGCGGCGCTCGCGCAGAAGCATAATCTGCTCATCGTCACAGACGAAATTTATGCCGAACTAACCTTCGAGGGTGAACACGTCAGCATCGCCTCGCTCCCCGGCATGAAAGAACGCACGATATTTCTGCACGGATTTTCCAAAGCTTACGCGATGACCGGTTTCCGAATTGGTTACGCTTGCGGCCCGGCAGAAATCATCGACGCCATGATGCGCATTCATCAATACTCGATGCTGTGCGCAAGCATCATCAGTCAGGAGGCGGCGCTCGAAGCGATTCAATTTGGCGAGCCGGACACGACCGAAATGCGCGAGCAATATAAATTGCGTCGGAATTTCATCGTGAACTCGCTGAACCAAATGGGTTTGAAATGTCATCTGCCGCGCGGTTCGTTCTACGCATTTCCTTCGATCAAATCGACGGGCCTGAGTTCAAAAGAATTTGCGGTGAAATTATTGGAGCAGGAAAAAGTCGCTTGTGTTCCGGGCAGCGCATTCGGGCCGAGCGGCGAAGGTTATTTGCGCTGCTGCTTTGCAACTTCATTGGAGCAAATCGAAATTGCGATAGAGCGAATGGGCAAGTTCGTTTCGCGGATTGAGTGAACGTGAGGCGACCTCTTCAGTTTTTCAGCTTATTGGGGTCAACTAATTACTTCCCGTCGTTCCGTTTCGAGTGACTGCGCGATCTCCATCGCACGCTGGCAGGAGGTGACTGCCATGTCAGCGCCGACTTTTTCCCACAAACCCGGACACAGAATGAAAGGTCGTCCGCCAACAATGATTTTCTGTTTGCCGGGCATTGCAACTGCACGGAGAGCCGCGATGGCTTTTTGCGCGTCGGAAAGGTGATAAATCATGGTGACGGAAATTGCGATGACATCCGGTTTCCTCTGCAACAACCAATCCATGTTGCGAATTGGGACGTTAGCCCCG
>JBKJOA010000487.1:0-3058 GCA_046593365.1 Limisphaerales bacterium | reverse complement strand
GAATTTTGAAAACGCCACCGCGGATTTCGACATTGCCCGTGGTGCCGATGCGCTGAAGTTGTTTGAGCAGGGGAAAGAGCCGCGCACGGTTCAATGTGAAGGCGGCGACGGTTACGTTGGGGAATTGAAGCACCTATTGGAATCAATTCGTGCCGGATGTCCGCCGACGATTGTCACGGCGCAGGATGGACAAAGTGCCATCGAAATCTGTGAAGCCGAAGAGCAGTCGATTAAGATGGGGCAGATTATTCAGCTTTAGCGCATCTGGCGTCCGATGTTGGCTGTTTCCCATCATCCATCATTGATTCACTTGTCCTACGGCGTGGCCGGACGCGGTGGCCCGGCGTAAGGCGCGGCTCCACGCGGTTTTACCGAGCGCGGTTGGATCGTAGTCAATTTTTCATCCTGTATCTTGGGTGCTTCAATAAAACCGTAATATCTTCCCATCCAGTAATCCTCCAGCCAGCCAACAGGAGGCGTGACCCCATGGCTGTTCTCCCCGCCATCGTATTGGAGTGCGGAACGGCTGCCCCATTTGGCCTCCGACTCCCGCGGCGAGATGGCACGCGTGCCCCCGGCATAAGCCACGTATCCCCGCTGCGGTGTGAGGTCACTGCGATGCGAGTTGTGGTAGTTGTGATTGACCAGATCCAGCGACCACTCGCGTAGGTGTCTGACCGCTTGCGGCGCTTCGCAGTCGTTCCCGGTGAATGCGCCATAAACAAAGTTGAAGAAGGGCAATTGTTGCATCCGTTGCACCTCCCAGCTTCGCTCCAGGCTCCGCAAATAAATGGATCGCAGTTCGGGGTCTCTGGCGTAAGTGAGCAGCGTGTAGTAACACCAGAATGCAAGTTCATCGTCCCACGTGATGACGGATTCCGGCGGGAAGGTGATTTTTTGCCGCACGGTGTAGGTGTGGTAGCGCCATTTGATAAGCTGTTCGAGGCCCGCCTGGAATTTCGCATCCCCCGTCAGCGCGTAGGCCGCCTGCACGTAGCTTTGCGCCTCCATGCCGTTCAGCCCACGCGATTCGATTCCGTAGGGCCGCTGGAGGTATTCGGGATCCCATCGTCCCCAACGCGTCGGCTTACCATCCATGTCCCGCAGCACCCAGCCGTTGTCGATGATATGCGAGGTGATGTTGGCGATGTGCTTTGCAGCACGATCCTTTTCCGCACCTTTCGCCGCCAGATCGTGAAAGAGACAAACGGCAAAATAATGCCCGTTAACTTCATCGCTGGATGTGTCTCCTTTCCAAATCCACAACCCGTCCTTGGTAGGATACCACTTGGCCGGCAACCCTCCAGAACCGCGAGTGGCTCTCTCTCCTTTATCTCCCTTGACCGACCACACGGCGCGCGCAAAAAAGCCGGGCTTGCCGGTGATGTCATCCAGCCAGACCATGGCCTTGAACGCCTCGACCGCCTCCAGTCGGGCTTTTTCATCGCCCGTGGCAGCGTACTTGAAGGTCATCGCGGCCAGGTAATGGGCGGTATTCCCGCCGTCATTGTCGCTGATCTCCCGCAGCCATCCGTCCTTGTCGCCCGTCCAGTAAAGTCTGTGGATGAACCCAAGCCGCTTGATGCCCCAATCGTCCAACTCGCGCTCGAACCAAGCGGCTTTCTTTGCCAGCGTATAAGGTTCGTAATGGATGATCCCCAGCCCACCATCCGTCGCGATGTAAACAACACGTTTGCCGGTGGCGATGTCCCGCACTTGATCACCGGGTAGCCAGTGATGCGCGCCAAAGTAATGGTAATCATCCCCCGTCTTGCGAATCGCGCCCCGGGAAGTTCCGATCCACAGGTCGCCGTCGAAACCTTCAGCGAGGCATGTCGTGTCTTCATACGGCAGGCCATCGGCACCGCGCAGCGACGTCACCGCCATCCCGCGCAATACCCCCACACCGCGATCCGTTGCCACATAAATCCGGCTGCCTAGCGCCAACATATCGCGCGTGGCTTGCGATGGAAAAGTTCCCCAGTCCACCGGATCCGGCACGAAAATCTTTCCTTCCAGCAAAGCCAGTCCGCCCGGACGGAGCAGGTAAAGCGTTCCGCTGTACGACGCGATTCGATGCACCGGCGCAATCCCCACCGGGTCGGCCAGGACCTGGGTGAAGTCTTCCGCGATCAAAGTAGTGTCGGTGGACAACCAACCATCGGCGGGACGGATATTGACAAGCTTTCCTCCTTCGAACCGGAAAATATTGTCACGCGTGGAGACATAAACCTGACCCAAATGGACGCAGGCATCGGTGAAGGTTCGTTCATCAACGTGCTGCCATGCGTCTGCGACAAAACGAAAAGTTCCTTTATCGGTCGTAGCCCAGAGTGCGCCGCCCAGCGACCGCAAGCGGCTGATTCCCGACGGAGCGCCCGGAGCATCCTTGAAATCACCTTCGCGCAAAATTTTAAGCGTTCCGCCAACGACGACATAAGCCAAGTCCTGGTAAACCGCGACCGAAGTGACCGGTTTGTCCGTGACGATCTTTTCACCGATCTCCTGCAAATAAGGTTCGTCCGCCACTGGTTTCCATAAGCGGCGCAATTCCGCATTGGTATAAGCCCCGGGTGGTGAGCCATTCGCACTTTGTGAAACCAAACCAGACCCGAGGCCAGTCAGGAAAACGACGACGGCTGCCAGCGAAACGAAAGTTGACTGCTTCAGGAGAAGAAATTTCCAAGGATAGAGCGGTGCGTGCTTCATTGCGTTCCGAATATGTCTGGGGCGTTGCGAACCGTAAAGGCGAAATCCCGCTTGGGGGGCGCAAGCGAGCGAAGTCCCAGGCTTACTGTCCTACAGAGGTCTGACAAGGCGGGGCAGTAGCCTAAAGCTACTTCTGCATTAATTAATCATTCGACATAAATGAATTCGTTGAGGCCAAACAACGCCTGACAAAAATCAGCGAGCGCCAGTTCGTTGGCGTTGGCTTTATTCCCGCCACGATACGAATTGCCCTGTTGTTTAATGAACGCCACGGAGTCTTCCGACTCAATCGCATTGGGCCGGCGTCCCAGAGTGATAAGGTAGCCCTCGACGACGGAGTCGGCCAAAG
>JBKJOA010000165.1:0-11850 GCA_046593365.1 Limisphaerales bacterium | reverse complement strand
GTTCGCGGAAAACCATTTGCACTGAAATTGTGGCAATGGCAGACCAATTGCAGGAAACAATTTCGTTTGGTGGACCCGGGCAAGCCCACCATAAGCTTCCAACAGTCCAATCCGCCGTTTCGGCGAACACGCGATCACCCGTCGCAGGTATGTGACTTGTCATGTGCTGGTGGTAAGGCAAAAGGAACGCGAATTAGTTCGCCAATCTAGCGGACTTAATTCTTCCAACGAATTTCGTCGAGGATTGGCAAATAATCGTACGCGTCGGATTTAGCACTTCGATTCCAAAGGCTCAAGTCTTGATTAAGACAAAGGAAATAATTCGACTGCGTGGCTTCTCGCTTGAAAAACTGAATCCGCTCCTTTGCACAACCCGTTTCCAAGTGTCGCTTAAGAATGTTTCAATCTTTTCTTGGGTGCGACTTCCCAGAGCGCTGTTGAAATCGCTGCAAAGAATCACCTTCACGCGTTCAAATTCATAAGCCCGAGAGTCAATCCTAATCAAGGCAACTTCCTAAACCGTTTTGTTTAAAAGGCCGCACGGCAGGCCACGCTTGCGCATGGCGATAAACTGTAAGATGTTTCGCTCCGCTGTTTACAAAATCATTATGGAAACCTTACCTACTGTTTTACTGAAGCCGGGCGAAGCTGACCGCGTTCTTGCCGGTCATCCCTGGATCTACGGTGGAACCGCTCTCCGACTCACCGCACCTGCCAACGATGGCGATGTCGTGCAAATCAAAGATCATCGTCAACGTTTTCTGGGAATCGGTTTTTACAATTCAAGATCGAAAATCAATGTTCGCGTTCTGGCACAGGAACGAGTGGACATTAACCGCGAGTTTTTTGAGGAACGAATTCGCGCTGCTTTGGCCGTTCGGCAAAGGCACATGCCCGCCGCTACTTCCTTCCGCGTTGTGAATGCGGAAAGCGATCTGCTCAGCGGATTGATCATCGATAAATATGAAGGCGTCCTGGTCGTTCAAACCTCTTCGCTGGGCATGGATCAACGAAAGCCGATGATCGTCGCGGCGCTCCAGAAAATTTTCTCACCACGCGCCATTGTGGAGCGCAGTGAAAGCTCCTTCCGAAAATTTGAGGGGATGGAAGACGCCAACGGGGTTCTTTTTGGCAAGCTGGATGGACCCGTTAAAATCAAACTGAACGGATTGCAGTTCGATGTTGATATTTCGGGCGGACACAAAACCGGTTTGTATCTGGATCAGCAAGTGAACTATCTACAGGTCGCTGCCCTGATGAAGTCTGGCAATGTTCTCGATTGCTTTACGTTCCTGGGCGGATTCGGTTTGCACGCGGCGCGGGCGGGCGCGGGTCATGTTCACATGCTCGATCAGAGCGCGGAAGCTATCGCGGCGGCAACAGGCAACGCCAAGGCCAATGGGTTATCCGCAAACTGTTCATTTGAGACAACGAACGTTTTCGATTGGTTGAAGGCGCAAACGGCCGTGAAGCCGCACGAAAAAGTGATACCGAAGTTTGAGGGTATTATTCTCGACCCGCCTTCTTTCACGCGCAGCCGGTCGTCTATTCCCGATGCGATGCGTGGCTACAAAGAAATCCATTTGCGCGCGTTGAAACTTTTGAGAATCGGCGGAACTTTGGCGACATTCTGCTGTTCACACCATGTGGATGCAGAGATGTTTCAGGCGATTATTTTGGAGGCCGCGTATGATGCGCGGCGGGTGCTGCGCCGCGTGGCAACTTACAGCCAATCGCCGGATCATCCGATTATTCCATCCATTCCAGAGACAGAGTATTTGAAAGGTTTCGCATTTGAAATTGTGCGTTAACAATTGGGCAGGCCTGGCTCGACGAAATTCGAGGAGCCAATAGCATTGTGAATCGATGAAATCCAAATGGCTGATCTTTTTGGTTCTTCTAAACGTGGCATTGTTGGGAGGTGGATTCTATTTGATGAATCGCCTCTCTTCCAACCTCGCGCCCTCTGGCAACACATCCGCGAAAGTAGATCTACGAAACCATCCAAAGCTGGCCAAGGCGAAAAATGCGCCAAAACCTCAGGTCGCCGCACCGGTGGAAAAAATCGTTTACGTCACAAATCAATTTCATTGGAGCCAGGTTGAGTCGAGCGATTACCGCGCCTACATCGCCAATTTGCGGGCGATCCAGTGCCCGGAGAGTACGATCAAAGATATTATTCTGACGGACGTCATGAAATTGTACGCAGCGCAGCGCGGACAATTTTATCATAATGGCCGCGAATTTAAATTCTGGGAGACAGACGAAAAACGAAAGTTAAATGCCCGCCAAGTCGAAGAACGCGAAAAACAATTGGCCACTATTGATAAGGAAATTCCATCGGTGTTGCGCGAGTTGCTCGGCCTCAACTACGAGCGGGAGATCAATAAATATTTTGTCGATTCGAATGAAGATGTCAGGCGGCTGAATTTTCTTCCGGAAGAAAAACGTGATCAGCTTTTGGCGTTGCGTGAAGAAATTGAGGGGATGAAGGAGCGCGTGCTCGAAGCAGCCAACGGGAATCTTTCCCCCGCAGATCTGGAATTGTTGCAAAAGATCGAGTCGCAACGAAAAATAGAATTGGAAAAGCTCTTGTCTGGTTCAGAGTTGGCGGAGTTCGAGTTGCGCACGTCTGAGACGGCTGACCGGCTGCGGGCGGATTTGATTGGTTTTAATCCGACGGAGTCTGAGTTTCGTGAGATTTTTGAACTGCAAAGAGTCGTTGATGCGAAGCTCCCTTTCGCAAAATCAACCGAGGAAAAAGCGACGGCGCAAAGAGAAGTTCAGGAACAAATTAAACAGCATCTTGGCGATGCGCGTTACGCCGAATACGAACGCGCGCAGAATCCCGATTTTCGCAGCGCCTGCGTTTTCGCGGAGGTTTACCAATTGCCGGTCTCAACTGCGCAAACTATTTTCGACATCAAACAGGTTGCGGAAGCGGAAAGGCAAAATCTGCTCTTGAATACGTCGATTCAAGATCATGATCGGTTGGAGGCACTCAAGGCGATTCAGGCGGAAACAGAAAAGAGTTTGCGCCAGACAATGGGAACCAAAGTGTATGCCAGTTACAGCCAGGGCACTGGAAGCTGGGTACAAAATCTGGGCACGACGAAGTAAATTTTTCCCGCTATTCAACTGAGCAATTCGCGTTGCCAATTCATCAATTCTTTCGAGAAATGTTCCCAATCCTGCGAGAGCAATCCCAACGTGGCCCGGCTGGCGATCAACGTCGGGTCAATCCCCAACTTAAGTGCGACATCATCGCGACGTTTACTCAATTCCAGGAAGCGGCGTTTTTCGGCGTCGGTGGGGCGCGGCGTGACGACGTGGGCCATGATTTGAGGTTGGTTCTGGTGAGCGACACGAAGACCGCGTTCCACCGCTTGCTCTAGTTCCGTGGATCGGCGCGAACTCAAGTGCCGCGGCAAAAACTCAAGCCAACCCCGCGCGGTTCCGGCACCGGAAGCGATCTCCACCAGCACTTCATGGCTGAGAACAAAATAAGGCGGTTTGTTCGCGGCGATTGCTTCCTTTTCACGCCAGAGCCAAAGCTCGCGCAGTATCGCCAGTGGCATACGACCCAACCGGCTGCTCCCTTTTATTCTCCATGATTCCACATCGGCAGAGGGAAGCTCCGCGCAGTCTTCGATCAAGCAAGCACAGGATTCGCGATGCCACGAAAGCCGTCCGGTTTCTTCCAGCTTTTTTCGTAACAAGTCAGAAAGCGGCTTTAAATAGCGAGTGTCGTTGCGGGCATAATTTTCCATCCGTTCCGTTAAAGGTCGTTGCGCCCAATCGGCTTTCTGCGAGCCTTTCTCCAATTGCACCTCGAGAAAATTCGAGACGAGATTAGTCAGGCTGAATTCTTTCTCGCCCAACAAACGCGCTGCGAGCATCGTGTCGAAAATCTTTTCAGGAACAAAGCCGTGGATTTTGCGAAGTAACCGCAAATCGTAATCAGCCGCATGAAAAATCAATTCGTGCTGGCGCAACTCCGCCCATAACGGAGCCAGATCAATTCTTGCGAGCGGATCAACCAACACGTCTGCTCCTGGGAAACTAATCTGCAGCAGGCAAAGTTTTTCGGGATAGGCATGGAGACTGTCCGCTTCCGTATCCAGCGCCACCCAGGGTGTTCCGCTCAATTGCGCCAGCAGTTCCGCTAATTTTTTGTCGGTATCAATCACTGGTAAAATTGTTCTAGTTCAAAAGGCTGCTGTCCAGAGCCAAAACAATCGCGCGCCCGCTCTCGACTCGCGTGGGGCATCTTCGTATGGTTTCGCCCATGAATTTGGCCCGTGCCTTTGCAGAATCTGCAAATAAGAACCCGACCAAACCCGCTCTTTACTGGGGCGAAGAAGAATTTACCTACCATGATCTTTGGACGCAATCGCTCGCCGTTTGCGAACGATTGCAAAACGAATTCGGCATCAAGCCAGGAATGCGCGCCGCCATTTGGTTGAAGAATTGTCCACAATTTATCCCGGCACTTTTCGGCGTGCTGGAAACGGGGGCTGCCGTTGTCCCGATTAACAATTTCCTGAAGCCGGACGAAGTTAACTTTATTTTGACCGACGCTGAAGTCGATCTGGTCATTACCGATTTATCCATGGCGGAAGGCGCGGCCAAACTCGCCGCCCTGCGACCCGGCCTGCGATTTTTGCACGTCGAAGACTTCCCAAGGCACCCCACCGGCCCGGCGCGGGACACTTCGTGCGAGATGAGCGAATCGGATTTGGCCATCATTATTTACACGTCCGGCACCACGGGCCGACCTAAGGGCGCGATGCTTTCGCACGGCAATTTATTGCATAACGTCGAGAGCTGCCGCCGCGTGCTGGAGACGGTCGGCGAAGACCGCATCGTCGTGCTGCTGCCGATGTTTCATAGTTTCATGCTCTCGGTCGGCATCCTGTTGCCGATGTTGATTGGCGGAACCATTGTGCTGATCAAATCGGTCCATCCGCTCAAAAATATCGTGCAGGAGATCATCCATCGTCACGCGACCATACTTCCCGCTGTCCCGCAGCTTTTCCGAACCTTGATGCATCCATCGATCCCGACCGATTTGCCGTTGCGGATTTGTGTGAGCGGCGGAGCGCCGTTGCCCGGGGAGATTTTGAAGGAATTCAGCGCCCGTTTTCCCATGCCGCTCATTGAAGGTTACGGCTTGAGCGAAGCCAGCCCCGTGGTGACCTTTAATCCGATCCGCAAACAAAAGGCCGGCTCGATTGGCGTGCCTATTTACGACGTGGAAGTCACCGTGCAAAATGATGCCGGAGAAATCCTCGGCATCCGTCAAACCGGAGAAATCTGCGTGCGCGGCGGCAACGTGATGCAAGGTTATTGGAACCAAATCGAGGAGACGGCCAGGGCGATGCGCGGCGAATGGCTCCTGACCGGCGACATCGGCCATCAGGACGAGGAAGGCTATTTTTACATCACTGACCGCAAGAAAGACATGCTGCTGGTCAACGGCATCAACGTCTATCCGCGCGAGATCGAGGAAATCATTTATCAATTCCCCGGCGTCAAGGAAGCCGCCGTGGTGGGTGTGCCCGATTCCCGACGGGGCGAACAGGCTCTGGCCTTTGTCTCGGCGCAAGAAGGAATCGTTTTGGACGAAAAGGCCATTCAACATTTCATTCGCGACAAGCTGGCCGATTACAAAGTGCCCAAACGGGTTGTGATCCTGCCAGCGCTGCCGCGCAACCCGACGGGTAAAATTTTAAAAACGGCACTTCGCGAGTTGGCACAACGCACCGATGCCACGCCGGACAACGGGAAAGCGCAGGTTTAGCGTCCATCTTGTGAAACCCATTATCTAAATTCGCGGTCGGAAAGGACGAACGAATCATCAACCACGGATGCGGACGGATTTCGGACACGATATGAGTAAGGGCAGGTTAAGATATTGAAGCTGCTTGGAATAATTCTCGAATGGACTTATTTTGCCCTGTTTGGTTGCCGTCTGTCTGAGTGGCCTTGCCCCGATTTAGGTGGACGTTAGAGATCTCATTTCTGGTTGTGTAGCGCTCCACGTTTCAGCATTCAGTTTGGCGCAAGAAAGACACAAGTCCCGAAAAGAGGACTGACGCGAATGGCGCTTAGTTAAGGAAACAAAGCTCCGTTTTCACGAGAGAATTCATATTGAAAATCATCGAAGACAGGTCTTATCTAAGCGCCATTCCGGACTGACGCAATTTTCAGCCGTCCCTTTGAACCTTGTCACGTTGCAATTGAAGCCCCGGCGTTAAAACGCCAAATTTTCAAACATTCCCTCGTGATTATGATGCGTCAGCCCCCGCTTTTCCCCTCTTGACGCCCAAAAACAGCCTCGTAAGCTATCCTGACCGCAAGGCGCATGAAGCGTTTTGCGGAATAATTTTATGCCTGAAGGATATTGTGTTAAGTGCAAAGCTAAAAAAGAAATCACCGAAGCCGTCGAGGAAACGATGAAAAACGGGCGCAAAGCGATCAAAGGACGCTGCCCCACTTGCGGCACGGTGATGTTTAAAATTCTCGGAGGCAAAGGAACCCCCGCCGCACCGAAGCCGAATTCCGCGACCTAAATTATGCCTCAACAACTTGCCTACGTCATCATTACCCCGTATTCGCTGCACAAATCGCGTACCGGCGGAATTTTCGCGCGCCTGATCACCCGCACCGGCCTTGAACTGGTCGGTGCCCGCCTGTTCGGCCCGACCGCCGAGCTGGTTCAGAAGTATTCGGAGGTAGTGGTCTCAGCCAATGATTCTCAGGACCGACAAATCCAGGAACTGATCCGCGATTACATTCTAAAGAATTTCGCGCCCGACCCGAAAACCGGCAAACGCCGCCGTGTGATGATGCTGCTCTTCCGCGGTGAAGATGCGGTGCGCAAGGTGCGTTCGGTCATCGGCAACATCAGCGCAAATCGCACCGGCGGCGAAACGATCCGCGATACCTTCGGCGATTTAATTTTAGACGAAAACGGCGGGGTTCGTTACTTTGAGCCTGCGGTGCTGGCGGCTCCCAACACCGAAGAGGCCGAGGTTAAATTGAAGTTGTGGGCGCGTTACTCGGACCAGGACGGCGGCGTTCTGGAAAACTTGATTGATTATCCGCCCGGAGAAAAACCGCAGCGCACGTTGGTGTTGATCAAGCCGGACAACTTCCGTTTTCCCACCGGGCGACCGGGCAATGTGATTGATTTCTTCTCCCGCACAGGACTCTACATCGTTGGCATCAAAGTGCATTGCATGAGCGTGGCGGAAGCGGCGGAATTTTACGGGCCAGTTCGCGAAGTCCTGCGCACAAAACTGAAAGAGATAGTTGCCGCCAAGGCACGAATAGCCATTGAAAAAGAATTAGGGTTCAAAGTCCCCCCCCAAGAGGAAAAACAATTAGGCGAAATTCTCGGGCCAATCTTTGGGGATAATCAATTTGAGAATATCGTCCGGTTCATGGCGGGTCGCGCTCCGAGTGAATGCGAGGCTGACCTAGCCAACCAGCCGGGCACCGAGAAATGTATCGCGCTAGTCTATGAGGGGATCGAGGCCGTGCGCAAAATCCGCGATGTCCTCGGGCCGACTGATCCTTCGAAAGCACCGCCTGGCTCAATTCGACGTGAGTTCGGCCAGACGATCATGGTCAACGCCGCGCACGCCAGTGACTCTGCGGAAAATGCCCAGCGCGAAATGAAGATCGTCAATGTGGGCGAAAATAATTTTCGACGCGAGATCGAAGAGTTTTACGGGAAAGTTTAGCTATTTCTGCTGCGCATCACGCCCACCACTCCGGCGTGGCGCGCAGCTTTTCCAACAACTGCACGTCTGCCTCGGGAAAGGGGTAGTCCACAAGTTGACCCGCGCTCACCCATGCCACCGCTGCGCAACCGATGGGCTGCGGTTCATTCTTGAGCAACGCACAGCGGAAGAATTTAAGGTGGACGGTTTTTTCCGGGTAAGAGTGTGATATGATTTCGATTAATTCCTGCACCTCGACTTCGATCCCCAACTCCTCTTGCAGTTCACGGCGCAAACAAGCTTCATCGCTTTCGTCACATTCGCGTTTGCCGCCCGGAAATTCCCACAAACCACCCAGATGATCCTGTTGGCGGCGCTGCGTAATTAGAACCAATCCACCGCGAAAAACAAGACCCGCAGAAACTTCGATTAAATTTTGCGTTCCAAGTTTTAAATTTTGATTTAAGTCGGAATGGTTCTCCTTCATTTCAACTCAAACTTCAAATTCAGAATTTAAAACTCATCGACCAATGCTTTTGTAGATGAAACCGAGCCGTTCCATTTCATCAACGTCGAAGAGATTTCGGCCATCGAACATGATCGGGTGTGTCAACGCTTTGCGCGCGCGTTCAAGGTCCAGCTTTCTAAATTCCGGCCATTCCGTGGCGACGATTAACGCATCGCAACCTTCCGCCACTTCGTTCATATCAGCGACAAAGGTGACGTCATTCAAAACAGCTTTGGCTTTCTCCATCGCGCGCGGATCGTGAACGCGCAAAATCGCTCCCTCTTTTTGCAATCGTAAACAAAGATCAATGGCCGGGGACATGCGCACATCATCGGTGTTCTGCTTAAAAGCCAACCCGAGAACGCCAATGGTCTTGTTCTTCAACACCCAAAGTGTCTCGATGATCTTTTTTACGAATCGTTCCATTTGTTCGGCATTGATGCGCTGAACTTCTTTGAGCAGACCGAAGTCGTAACCGAGCTGGTCAGAAATTTGGATGAACGCGCTCAAATCCTTCGGAAAACAACTTCCGCCGAAACCGAGCGAGGCATCCAAAAATTTTCGCCCGATCCTCGTGTCCATTCCCATGCCATTAGCCACTTCCTGCACGTTGGCGCCGGACGCCTCGCAAATCACCGAAATGGCGTTGATATAAGAAATTTTTAGCGCGAGAAAAGAATTGGCCGCGTGCTTGATAAGTTCAGCAGAATTGATGTCGGTGACAATCACCGGCGCGTTGTAAGGCGCGTAGATTTCCTTCATTGCCGCAACGGGACGCGGCGAACGCACTCCAATCACCACGCGATCCGGGTGCATGAAATCATCCACCGCAAAGCCTTCGCGCAAAAATTCGGGATTGCTGACCACATCAAATTCCACCTTGGCTTTGCAATAACGTTTGATCGTTTCAGCCACTTTATCGCCCGTCTTCACCGGTACCGTGCTTTTATCCACGACGATTTTGTAACTCGTCATTCCGCCAGCGATCTCCCGCGACACGGCTTCAATAAAACTTAAATCTACCGAACCATCCACTTGGGCGGGGGTGGGCACCGCGATGAAAATAACGTCAGAATTTTCAACGCCTTCATGAGTGCTGTTGCTGAAAGAGAGTCGGCCCGCCGCCACATTGGAGTCCACTAATTCCTTCAAGCCCGGCTCATAAATCGGCATGCCGCCACCCTTGAGCAATTTTATTTTCTCAGCGTCTTTATCAACGCAGATGACGTGGTGCCCTGCTTCAGCGAAACAAGTTCCAGTCACCAAACCAACGTAACCCGTTCCAATGATCGTGAGTTTCATGTTCGGATTAAAATTAAACTCTCTTGCAATCGAAGTTCAGGCGGACGTTGCTCGACCCATTTTCACGAACAAAGCAATCGTCTATAGCTCCGCTGATTACGGCTTCGCTGGTGGCTTGCTGGTCGAAATGATCGAGTTTGGCACAGTCGGCATATTCAATTCAGCATTCGGTTTTGTCATCACCGGTGGCGCAGGCTTCAAGTTAGGATACTTCTGAAACAACAACTCGCGACGCTCGCCGGCTTCAGCGCTCCACGGGTCGTAAGGATTATTCGAGCGGGTCAAATCCGCATAAAGTTTCAAGGCCTCTTCCGGTTTATTTTGTCCTTCAAGCAATCGAGCCAAGGTCAGCTTCGTCGGTGAAATAATATTCTGCCCCGGATATTTCGAAAGAACCTCCTGATATTTGGCAATGGCCTCGGTAGCTTTTCCTTGCGCTTCGAGCGACGCTGCGAGGCCAACCGCCGCTTGTGCCTGAAGATTACTTTGGTCGCGTTGCTCCAGGAATTTCGAAAAGCCTTTTTGGGCCTCGGCGTACTTGCCGTCGGTAAACAAAATTCCGGCCGCCAGCAACTCAGCCCGTTCCGCCGCTCGT
Organism: Limisphaerales bacterium; assembly: GCA_046593365.1. Lineage (GTDB taxonomy): Bacteria > Verrucomicrobiota > Verrucomicrobiia > Limisphaerales > CANJXF01 > CANJXF01. Next base: position 1,715 of record JBKJOA010000165.1, on the reverse strand, counting down.
GTGTCTGGAAAATTCTGAGCCACCTTTTGAAAATCTTCCGCGCGCGCTGGAGTTGCCTTCGCACTGGCTCCTACCAACGGAGGCAATGCAAATAATTCCGCGTTGGCCTTCACTTCATCCTGCGTTTTCTTCCATGTGAAAATCGCGATCCCGGCCAGGATTACGGCAACAATCGCCGCAATCACGCCGACCCGCACTCGATTGAGGTAAAGCCACTCTAAAAAAGTATTCCAATCCCAGGATCCAGTAGTTGATTCAGATTGCATAAACGGGCTGGAATCTTCCGAACGGCGTCTCAAAAGGCAAGCCGCAAATCAGATTTATCACTGCGCGCGAGGTTGGATGCTGGCTCCTTTTGACACGGACGCGCCCGGCATTATGCCGCGCTAATTCTGGTAAGGAATTGTGCCATTGGCATCCGTGCGATACCCCCATTTTTTAAGGTAATCTTCGCCCGGCAAAAATTCGTCTCGAGCCGCGCGCAATTTGCGGTTCAAGATGTCATCCAGCTTGATTTGCAATTTTGCGAAGCCATTTTCCTTTACCATGTTCGTTCTCTGCAAGGGATCGGTTTGATTATCAAAAAGTAACCACGGGCCATTCAAGTCGCGAACGTAGGTGTAACGATCCGTGCGGATTCCGCGATATTCTTTACCGCCACGACGCCGCTCCCATTCACCGAACGGAGTCACGCAGGAAATCAGTGCCACATCTGTGGAGAAGGTTTTAGTTCCGCGCATGTAGCTGCTGAAATCATTTCCCTCGACGGTTTTGGGCGACTTGACGCGGCACAACCCGAGCAATGTGGGCATGAAATCCTCCGAGTTGATGACTTGCCCGACTAGCCGCGGGTGTTTCAAACCGTTTGGCCAACGATATAACAATGGAACCCGAATCGATTCATCCCAAGGCTTTTGCTTTTTGGAAAAGCCATGCGAACCGAGCATATCGCCGTGGTCCGCCGTAAAAACAACAATCGTATTTTCGCTTAACCCGGTCTCCCGCAAGGTCTGGAGCAGGTTGCCGACACAATCATCGAGTGCCGTGCAATGGGCGTAATACCCTGCCAGAACCTTTCGTGTTTCATCCGCCAGTTCCGCCGGAACATTTCCACGCAGCGTCAACTTCGCCGCATCATACATAGCCCGATATTTTTCCGGGGCGGAAAAATAAGGATCATGCGGAGGTCCCCAGGCCAGCATAAAAATGAAAGGCTTTTTGTTCCCTGCGCGCCCACGAAGAAAACTTTGCGCGTCGCGAGTCTGTGCAATCGCATCGTACCCTTCCCATTTCAATTTCTCCGGGGTGTCACTGTAATAAAACGAATTGTTATAGTCGTGCGTGCATTCGAGAACTTTCCAGTAATCAAATCCTTGCCGACGTTCTCGCGGGATAAAGTTGGCGCGCCCATTTCCATTCAAGTGCCACTTGCCCACATAAGCAGTGTCGTAGCCGGAACCTTTCAAAACTTTGGCCAGGCTCATGGCATCCGGCGACAACGGCACGTCGTTCATAAAAACGCCGTGTGTCAAAGCGCGTTGCCCCGTCAACAAAGAGGCGCGTGTCGGGCAACAAACCGGGACGCTGACCACCGCGTTTTTGAAATGCACGCTTTCACGTTGCAACGCATCCATGTGCGGCGTTTTAACATCAGGATTGCCGGCAAAACCGAATGCATCGGCACGCCATTGATCGGCGAGAATGACCAAAATGTT
>JBKJOA010000439.1:0-4803 GCA_046593365.1 Limisphaerales bacterium | reverse complement strand
CGGCGTTTTCGGAAATCTTTTGCAGGTGCAAGTCACGTTCGCCGTCCCTCGCTTGCATGTCGAAACCATCACCAAGGTTTTGAGTTCCATCACCGTCGCGAACGAGGACTTGCAATTTGCGCTGATGATCCAGACGAAATTCACTCTGCGCGACAGCAACATCGGGGGTTATCTGGTGATTATTTTAGGTGTTACTTCGCTGGAGCGCCTGCTCGAAGAACTGGAAAACTGGGAAAAGCGTCAGGTTGAGTAATAGCGTCGCTACGACCCATGGAAAAGAGTTTTACAATTTTGGAAGAAGGACTGGACAGAGCGATTCTTTCCTGGATGCAGGAACTTTCTCCGCAAGGCATCTGCGTAACAGATACCCAATTGCGAATCCAGGGCTGGAACTCGTGGCTGCAAACGAACAGCGGGTTGGCCAAGGAAACTCTTCTCGGCCAGAACCTGCTGAAAATTTTCCCTGACCTCAAGACTCGCCGCCTCGACACTTATTTTCAAAAAGCGCTGGACGGAGAGGTGAGCGTTCTCTCCGTTGCATTTCATGGCTACCTGTTTCCGTTTCCCCCGCTGATAGGCAACTCCGGTTTCTCGAACATGCAGCAAACCGCGCGCATCACCCCGTTGATTGAGGACGGCGAAATCGTCGGGACCATCACGATCATTGAAGATGTCACGGAACGCGAATATCAAAACAAGCGCTTTCGGAAACAACACCAACGGCAGGAACTTTTTTCCTGGGCGTTGTCGCATCTGCTGGAATCGAACGAGCCGGAGACTATCGTGAAGGAAATTTTTCCGCGCATCTCCGCGCACATTGAGGTAGATGCGTATTTCAATTATTTATTGGACGAGGACGGGACAACGCTCCGCCTGCACAGCGCGGGGGGCGTTTCGAGCGAGATGCAGAAAAAATTCGCCACGATGAAACTGGGTGAAAACATTTCCGGGGTCTGCGCACTCGAACGTCGAGCGATTGTCGTGTCCGACGTGCAGCAAAGTAAGGAAACTAAAGCGCGGGGCGCAAAAGAGTTGGGATTTAATGCCTGTGTTTGCCAACCGTTAGTGGCGGAGGGGAAATTAATTGGAACTCTTACTTTCGCTACTCGTAACCGGCATAAGTTTGAAGATGAGGAAATCGAGTTCACCCGAATCGTGGCGCAATATGTGGCGATTGCGCTGGCCCGATCTCAAAACCTGAACGCTCTGAATTTGGCCCAGGGGGAACTGCGCAGTCATGCCGGGTCACTGGAAAAAGAAGTCCATGCGCGCACCGGCGAGTTGCAGGAAAGTTTAAACGAACTCCAAAGTTTTTCGTATAGCCTGGCCCATGATGTCCGCGCGCCGCTGCGTCATGTGAGCGGTTTTGCCCAGGCCTTGCTGGAAGATTGCGAAAATGAATTCACCCCCAAAGCGCGCGGTTACGTCGATTCGATTCTGAAAGCGATTCACCGGCTTGACACGTTGACCGAGGATATTCTGGCCTACGGCCAGCTTTCACGAAGCAGCTCCGCGAAAGCACCAGTGCAACTGGACGATCTTTTGCAGGACATCATTTCGCATCATCCGAGCTTGAGCGTTCCAGGCGTTGTCACCGTGAAAACTCCCTTGCACACCCCCATCGCCGAGCGGCCTCTCCTCGCGCAATGTCTCACCAATCTTTTGGATAACGCGGCGAAATTTGTCCCCGCCGGGGTGTTTCCGCGAATCGTAATTCGTACCGAAACAAAAAAGGAGGAGTCTCCCAATTCATCCGAATCGCACTGGGTCCGAATTTTTGTGGAAGACAATGGCATCGGTATTCCGGCGGAATTTCACAGCCGGATTTTTGGCATCTTCGAGCGGTTGGGCGCGGAAACTGACTTTGAAGGTACGGGCATCGGGCTGGCGATTGTCTCCAAAGCCATGCAGCGGATGGGCGGTCGCGTCGGTCTTTCCTCTGAAACCGGCAAAGGCACCCAGTTCTGGCTCGAATTGCCCGCGCAGGTTCAATAGCCCGGCTTCCGGAGGGATCAACTCGATACCCGCGCCAAATGTCTGTGACGGTGAGCGTGTCTTGGTTTGGAGTTCCGCCTTCAGGCGGTCCCCGAACCGACTAAAGGCGGAACTCCAAACAACGGAGGTTTCAAGTTGCGCTCCCCGCGCCCCACCCGCCGCGAGTTCTCGATTGCGCCAGCGGCTTTAGTAAATTATTCTGGCGTCCTCGATTAAAAAATTTATCCAACAATTTTTTCCATTCACTTGAAATCGACCGCCACAGTTCAGCAGGAAAACTCTCCCGTTCTGGAAAACAGTTCCCTGCGGCCACGAGTTTTCAAAGAAGAAAAGAAACCGGCGAAAATTAAAACGCCCGCTGCGGCGACTCAACAGACCTCCGGCGGTGAATTTTCACCGATGACGGCGCTTTATCACACCCTAATCGAGTCCATGGTTGACGGGGCGGTGACGATCAGCCCCGCCGGTGTCATTCTTTATGCAAATGTTGCCTTTGCCGAGATGATGGAGGCATCCCTGGAAAAAATCACGGGAAAATCATTTTTCGAATTCATTCGGATCGGTTGGAACGAACTTTTTTTTAAATTTCTTCATGCTCCCAGCGAGAAACTAAAGACGGTGGAAATCTCGCTCACGTCCAGGTCAGGGAAAGAAGTCCCGGTTCTTTTGGCCGGGAATTCAATCCAGTCGGAACACGATCAAGGAATTTCTCTCACGATTAGCGACCAGACCGCGCGCAAGGTCACGGAGGAAACGTTGCGCCAGACCGAGCAACGCCTCCATACCGTGACCGGATTGACCAGCGACGCCGTGTGGGAATTGGATGGATCGACCAAAGAAATTTGGAGAAGCGAAGGGTTTGCCGCGCTGCTGGGCTATCCGCCCGATGCCATAAAATCGACTTTTGCCTGGTGGAAACAAAGTATTCATCCAGAAGACCGTTCGCCGGTCGTCGCCGCGCTCGAACGTTTGATTGCAGCGAAGAAAGGCAGTTTTAATAAATCGTATCGCTTGCGAAAATTTAATGGGAACTATGCCGAAGTCGTGGACCGCGCGGTGGCCATTCGAGACGAACAGACCAACACGTTCCGAGTGATCGGCTCGATCGTGGATGTCACCGCGAAGAACAAAGCAGAGACGACCAAAAAAGAAATTTCAAAAAAAATTTGGGACGCCCAGGAACAAGAACGGCGGCGCGTCGCCCGTGAATTGCACGACGGCGTGAGCCAATTGCTTGCCTCCAGCACGTTCCGTTTGCACACTGTCCAGGAGCAGGTTGCCAAAAGTGACAGGTCTCTGGCGAAAAAAATTGAGGAAGCGCGTGACCTCGTTGAAAAAGCGCAATCGGAAGTTCAGTTGATCTCGCGAAATCTTCGACCGAGCGAACTGGATGATCTCGGACTGAATGCCGCGCTCAGAAGTTTCTGCGGCGGTTTTAAAAAGCGCACCGGCATCGAGATCGCGTTGGACACAGAAATTTTACCAAAAACTTTGGGGCAGGATGTGGAGTTGACCGTTTACCGGATCATTCAGGAAGCCTTGAATAACGTGGAGAAACACGCTCGCGCCAAAAAAGTCCGGTTGAGCTTACGCCGCATTTCCACTCAAATCGTGGTGAAAATTTCCGATGATGGAAGAGGTTTTGATCCAAAAAAAGTTCGAAAAATAGGGGGCAGCGGATGCGGCCTGGACAACATGCGTGAGAGGGCTTCTTTCCTCAATGGCAGCGTGACCTGGATTTCCACTCGATCAAAAGGGACTGTTGTAACTTTGATTCTGCCGACATCCTGACATTCCAATGCCTGCGAAAAAAACCATCCGCGTTTTGTTGGCTGATGACCATCACATCGTTCGCCAGGGGATACGCGCCAGTTTGCTGGATCACGCCGAAATTCTAGTCATCGCCGAGGCGGCGAACGGGAAAGTCGCTTTACAGAAAACGAAGGAGTTGTCGCCCGATGTCGTCTTGATGGATTTGAACATGCCGGAGATGGGAGGATTGGAAGCGACCAAACTCATCAGCCAACGGTTTCCCAACACCAAAGTGATTGCGCTGACCGTCCATGACAACGCGGAATACGTCAGCGAAATTCTCAGCAGCGGCGCCCAAGGTTATCTTTTAAAAAATACCACTCCGGAACAACTGGTTGCGGCAATCAAATCTGTCGCGGAGGGTGCCGCGTTTTTCAGCCCTTCCGTTTCGCTCATGATGTTGGAGCAATACAAAACCAAATCCGCCGCCGTGGAGAAAAATCCCATCACGCGTCGGGAAAAAGAGGTGTTGGCGCTGATCGTGGCCGGTGATTCCAACAAGGAAATAAGTTCACGTCTCGACATTGGTGTGCGCACCGTGGAAACCCACCGCGCTCGAATGATGAAAAAGTTCAGCGCCCGCAATTCAGTGGAACTCTGCCGCATCGCACTGGAACAAAAGCTGGTTAACCTGAAATCCTAAGAAGCGCCGCGATTAGAATGGGTAGCACAGGCCACTGGCCTGTGCCGAGCGGCGACTCGCCGCTCGGAACGGAGAGGGCGCATCTCACTTTCTTGCAACTTGGCTGATCCTTCTTCTGTCTCGGCAGGGGCAACCGATGATAACCCGGCGTTTCAACGCCGGGACACGCGGTCGCCTGTGCCACCCATTCAATTTCGGAGTTTGGGTTAAACCCGAATTCCGAAGTTGGGAACATGTGGGACGATGAAATCCGGGGAGCGCACGCCGCTGGCGTGCGATTTTCGGTGGCCCACCGAAAATTTCATCTCACAAACTTTTTGCCACCCGTGATCCCGGACGGAAGTGTGGAACGA
>JBKJOA010000111.1:0-4529 GCA_046593365.1 Limisphaerales bacterium | reverse complement strand
AGGCCCGGCGAAAATCCAGACGTTGACGCCAGAGGAAATGGCCGCGCACGGTGCTTCGACGGATTGGAATGCAGTCACCGAACAAGTCAGCGCGTTGCAAAGGCGGATTGATGAAATCGGCCCGGTGAATCTGGTTGCCATCGAGGAATACGAAGAAACCGAACAACGCCATACCTTCCTCACCACACAACACGACGATTTGACTCAAGCAAAAGCGCAATTGCTCGAAGTGATCAATCGCATCAATACGCAAACGAAAGAAATGTTCACCGAAACATTCAACAAAATCCGCGACAACTTCCGTTTAATGTTCACGGAAATTTTCGGCGGAGGCAAAGCAGACCTGATTTTAGTGAACGAAGGTGACGTTCTAGAAAGCGGCATCGATATCATCGCGCGTCCTCCGGGAAAACAATTGCAAACCATATCCCTTCTGTCCGGCGGCGAGCAAACCATGACCGCCGTCGCCCTGCTTTTTTCGATTTATCAAGTGAAGCCCAGTCCGTTCTGCGTGTTGGACGAATTAGACGCCCCGCTCGACGAATCAAACATCAATCGTTTCGTGCGCGTGCTGCAACGGTTTCTTGTCCATTCGCAATTTGTCATCATCACTCATAACAAGCGCACCATCGGAATTGCGGATGTGCTTTATGGCGTGACGATGCAGGAGCATGGTGTCAGCAAAATCGTAAGCGTAAAATTTCACAAATCCGACGAACAAGTGACCGATTACACGCCCCAACCCTTGGTCGAGCCCGCGGCTGGTGCGCCGATTGAAACAGCGGAAGATAAATTGCAGAGTCGCGAAGAAACCATTGAAGTCGTGCTGGCTCATTGAGCAATTGACTTGGCCCCTGCTCAGTAGCTTGCTGATAAAATAAACAGGAGTTGACCGCCTTGAAGAAGGGCATCCGATGGCGCGATGTTGTTCCCGCAGAAAACATTTAAAAAGGAACAATAATGAAAACAATCGTAATTTTAGCAGCAACGTCACTTATGTTTGTCGGTTGCAACCGGCAAACCGACAGTATGAATGAATCGGCAAGGAATCAAAAAGATCAAATTGAGCAATCAAAGGATGCTCAAAAAGATTCGTTGAATGAGGAAAAAAAGAGTATTGAGCGGTCTGCGGAGCTAGCCAAGGATCAACTCAATGCCCAAGCAAAAGCCGAAAAACAGAGGATCGAATCTCAATCCGACGCAGAAAAAGCCCAGATCAACGCACAAAAGAAGCAGGTCGAAGCAGATGCTGCCGCAGCTAAAGCTAATGTAACTGCCCAAGAAAAAATTAACGAAGCAGCCGGGGCTGCAGCCCCTTCGACAAAAACAATCGAGGTGACAGCACAGAACCAAGGAACTTCGGAAGCAGACCGAAACGTTACGGCGCAGGTTCGTCAGGCTATCATGGATCAAAAGGCTGATGGGACTGCCACTGTGGGGACCCGCAATATCACGGTTGTTAGCCGAGATGGCAAAGTGACGTTGAGTGGGACGGTTCAAAGTGAAGCGGAAAAACAAAGTTTGGAAACCAAAGCCACGTCTGTTTCGGGCGTGAAGTCGGTTGATAACAAACTTGAGGTGAAGTCCCAGTAGCCTCTAAGACCAAGGCACCGTGCGGTATGCTAGGCCGCATGTGTTTGGGCGGCGCTTTGGATTATTCGAAAGCCGTGGTGAATTTCACCACGGCTTTTTTATACGCCCATGTTGGACAAAGTCGTGCAAATCCGATTTACGATTGCCACGAGTTCTGGGTGGGATTTCTCAAAACCTTCAACGGAGGAAGATAACCCTTGAAGAGAAACTTTGAGCAACTCAGGATTTTTTTTCAAGCGGGTGGCTTCGTGGGTGGAAATTTCCGCAAAACCAGCGATGCTTTCTGCCTGTTCATCGTGCGTTTTTGAGAGGGCGGCAACCTCATTTTTCAGGGTGGAAACCAATTCGAGAAGCTCTGATCGATTCTCCGCTTTGATGGCGTCCGTCGTTTGGAGCTTTGCCTCAATTTTGGAAATTGTTTCTTCGAGCATGGAAAAACAATAGTTCCATATCGGTAAAAGAAAAGGACACAATCTGGTTTGCCTCTCTGACTCGAACACGCTCTACTCTCCGCACAAACGGAATGAATCAATCGAGCAAAAACAGGCGTGTTTTAATTGCAACAGTGACGGCAGGCGGCGGCCACCTGGCGGCAGCAGCAGCGATGGAGGAAGCATGGCGAGCCTTGCGTCCCGGTGACGTGGTTGAGCTGGTGGATGTACTCCAGTTCGCTTCCAGGCTCTATCGAAAGATTTATACACAGGGCTATGTGAAAGTAATTGAACACGCTCCCGAGCTTTACGCATTGGTTTTCAAAAAAACGGATAATCAAGAGCAGGTGCGCAAAATGAGCAGCTTTCGTCGAACGTTTGCGCGACAAACCAACAAAGGTTTTATTCGTCACCTCAAAGTATTCAAGCCTGATATTGTCCTGTGCGCGCATTACCTGCCACTGGAAATTCTTTGCTATCCCGAGGAACGCGCGAAAGTCGCACACCCATTCACGGTTTGCATCGTGACCGATTTCGAAGCGCACGCATTTTGGCTCGAACCACCCGCAGATTTTTACTGCGTTGCCGCAAAAGAAACCAAAGAAAGCCTGGTTGCCCGGGGCGCAAACCGCGAGGACATCGCCAGCACTGGAATTCCAATCTCGGCCAAATTCACGGTGCCAATCGACCAGACACAGGTGAGAAAACGTTACGGTTTGCGCGATGACATGCGCACCTTGCTCGTTCTCGGAGGAGGTTTTGGGATGGGTCCCGTTTCCGAAATTTTAGCGCAACTCGACAAAACGGAAGGCGAATTTCAGACGCTGGTGGTCACGGGGCGTAACGAAGAACTGCGGCGCGATTTGGCTCTGAAAGATTTCTTGCACCCGACCCGTGTTCTCGGATTTGCCAGCAACATGCATGAACTAATGGGAGTCGCCGACCTGATTCTCACTAAACCGGGAGGGCTTACCACATCCGAGGCGTTGGCACTGGGCAAACCAATTTTTATTTTAAATCCCATCCCAGGCCAGGAAGCGGCCAACAGCGATTTTCTTTTAGAACACGGCGCGGCAGCAAAGGTGAATCGTGTGGACGATCTGCCCTATCGCTTGCAACAATTGCTTGGGTCAAAAAAATTATCGGAGATGGCAGCAGCGGCCAAATCACTTGGTCGCCCGTTTGCGGCGAAAGAAATCTGCCGGGAGGTCATCAACCGTTTCGGTTCTCGCCCGGCAAAAAAGCTTCTCCAAGAAGTCATTTTGACTCAGCGGAAAAAAAACCAAAGTATCGCTTAGTCGTCTGACACGCCTCTCACGCCGTTGCGTAGTTTGAATGATAATCTCCAATAAATTCATCGGGGAATAGAGCAGTTTCAAATTAGCTAGAGTACCGTTGGCTGCAACCTCCCCGTTCTCTATCTTAGAGTGGTCGAGAAAAACATTTTTTGCGTCAAACGATATGATCTCCGACCAACTTTGCATTCATCAGAATTTCGAGCGTCAGGCCGAGCAGACGCCGGACGCAACAGCACTTTGCTACGAGGGTAACAAATTGACCTATCGCGAACTGAACGAGCGCGCCAATCGACTTGCCCATTTTCTCCAGCGATTGGGTGTCGGCCCGGAAACACCCGTCGCTCTTTGTCTGGAACGGTCAGTCAACATGGTCGTAGCAATTTTGGGTGTTTTGAAAGCGGGCGGCGCTTACGTGCCGACCGATCTCGCCTACCCCAAAGAACGCCTCGCCTTTATGTTGGACGATACCAAAGCCCCGGTTCTGTTGACCCAACAGAGTTTGGTTTCATCACTCCCCGAAAGTGCGACGAAAATTATTTGTCTGGATTCCGACTGGGGAAAAATCTCACAGGAATCGTCAGAAAATTTAGAAAACCGAACCACCGGCGAAAACCTTGCCTACACTATTTTCACATCGGGTTCCACTGGCAAGCCCAAGGGTTGTTTAGTCACTCATCACAACGTTGTCCGTTTATTCACGCAAACCGATCACTGGTATGGATTCAACTCGACCGATGTTTGGACGTTGTTTCACTCCTATGCTTTTGATTTTTCTGTTTGGGAAATTTGGGGCGCACTCCTCTATGGCGGAAAGTTGGTAATCGTGCCGTATCTGGTGAGTCGCTCTCCCGAATCATTTTATCAATTGTTGGGCGAGGAAAAAGTCACGGTGTTGAACCAAACCCCATCCGCATTTCGCCAACTCATTTGGGCAGAAGCATCGGAGGAAACGAAGCGGGAATTAAGTTTGCGCTACGTCATTTTCGGCGGCGAAGCACTTGAATTGCAGAGTCTCAAGCCTTGGTTCAAGCAGCATGGCGATACCAAACCGTTGCTTGAACCAAGGCTTGAGACTCTGCAATTCAAGCGCTTCGCCGCCGAAAATGACGTAGCGCAAACTTAATTCCCGTTTCGTTTCCTCCGATGCTTCTGCCCAAATGAGTTGGCGAAATGCGGATGGGGTTTGGTTCAACACCGTGACTTTTTC
>JBKJOA010000092.1:0-3152 GCA_046593365.1 Limisphaerales bacterium | reverse complement strand
GCATCCCATTCGTATTCTGGTTGACTTCGGATACATGCCGCCAAAACGTCGCCTGACTCCAAGAGAGGTCACGCAGCTAAAGGCCTGGCTTGACCAGAAACCTTGAAGATCCGTCCTCATGAGGCGTATAATATGAAACGAGCGCTGAACATCCTGAGCCTGAAAGAACTGATGAGGGCGGTCGCGGTGCCGAGTTAAAAACGAGGGTGGAAGCCCTTTTTTGCCGCCAACCCACGTAGCCCTTTGGAGAACCCTGCTATCAGCCACCTTGTTGTAGAACCTTCCAGGTTACTTTAAAAAATCAAAATCAAAAACCCACCTTCAAACCTCCATCCTCACTCTATTATCTCACTTGAAAAATAGTTTTTCGCACGAACTCGCGATTTGTTAGGCATCAACATGGGAATCTAGAATCTCTCTGGCCTCAGTCAACTCTTCTGTCGGCACGGTGATGGGATATGAAATATCTACGCCTGCTATCGAGAAGTGATCTGACGTCGCCAACTCAAGGGGATGCAATCCCGCTGCACGCAACGCCGCCATAAGAACGTCTGCCTCCGCCGCTGTTCGCGTCGTCCGAACTGTCGTGAATGCTGGTGAGTTCATAAATGCGTGATGATACCTAACATCTGAGTCAACGGCGAAAACAGCTTCCTTTGCAGCTTATCCCGGTTTTCACTTACGGCAACCGCAAGCTTGCGGCTGGATTGGAGCCAGCACTTTTTACATGGAAACATCGTCTCGGGTTCATTTCCTGCCCAATCCCAGGTTGATTGCGCGATCAACTTCGAGAGGTCGTCCGGTTCCGACATGAGAGAATGGATACAACATCAGGACGGTGCATGAACTTTTTTGGCGCACAAGGATGTGTCCACGACGCAAATCTACACGCATGTTCTGAGCAAACCGGGATTGGGCGTGCGGAGTCCGTGGATTGATGGATGGGCGAAGCTGCCGCCATCGGTTGTGTGTGGAAACGCGTTGGTGCTTGCCAAATACAAAGTATGGCTGCCGTGAATTTTTTGCCGATTTCGCAAAAAAGGGGCAGCTTTTGCCAATGGCTGTGGAGTTGCGCGATTGTTCCAGACCTATGTTAGCTCAGGAACAAAAGTCAAATCTCTGAGCATGAAAACAAGAAACGGCAATATGAACACCTCACTAACCGAATTGGAAATGACACTCGACGCAATGTCAGCCGGTTTGCCGTCGCAATTTAAAATCCTGATTCTCTATGAAGACCAAATCAGCGGTGACCAATCCCTGCGACTTCACCGACACCTCATTGTGCAGATGAAGGGCAACTACCTGCTGGAAACCTATAGCTGGGATTTAAAACATCCCGAAGCGCTGGAAGGTTTAGTCGAAGCCATCGAGATGGCCGACATGATTATTGTGGCGGGACAAAGCGCGTCTGAACTACCCGTTGAAATGCAGGCCGCATTAAATGTTGGTTTGGCCCAAAGACGAGTTGAAAGAGGGGCGCTTGTGGCCTTTCTTGGCCGAGATCCTCTGCACAATCAAGCCCCTTCGTTCTTGCATTTTTATTTGCAAGAATTGGCACGCATGACGGGACTCAAGTTCTTTCCGGGCGTCTTCGATTTGCCCGAGAAAAACCGCACTTACAATCTCGAAACGATTCGCGAACGCGCCTACCGAATCACGCCGACGCTCGAAAGGATTCTTCACCGCCACATCGCTCCAGATCATTGCGCAATTAACAATTAAATCACTCAACCAATCCAAAACTATGAAACTAAAAAATATCTTTCTCGTTCTTTCGCTCATCGCCTTCGCTGTCGGATTCAACTCGGGTGACTCAATTTATTTGGGCGTTGGACTCCCCGTTGGCGCGATTCTCTTTTGTCTCTTCATGATTTTTACGGCGTTGGAGAAGGAGAGCGCACTTTTGGATGAACAACGTCGTGCTGCCGTCAACCTGGACTGCGCCATGGCCCAACCTGTTTCTCCGGAGTTGAAAAAAAATACGGACAGGGATTACTATGTTAGATTGGAAAAGGAATTTGCAAAAACGAGTTCGCGATGTTAGTGACGTAATTGATGTGACCGTAAGCAGTGAGCTTTTGTTCGCTCTCATAACGCCATCGCGCGAGGAAATTGTGCAGGTAGATCATTTCACCTGACTTCACCAAAATTGCTCTCATAGCGAACCCTCTTTTGTTCCTTGCTGGCGAATTATTTGGAGCTAACGTTGGCACTGTGGCGCAGATCTCTAATAAAAAGTTGCTGGAGCAACTCACACGTTCGAAAATCTATCAGGATTATGAGCGCGCCTTTACTGCGGCCACGGGACTTCCACTAACTTTACGCCCGGCTGAATTGTGGCAATTGGCGCAACACCAAAACAAAAATCAGAACAAATTTTGCCTGATGATGGCTGAGCATAGCCACACTTGCGCTGCTTGTTTGGATGTGCAGAAGAAGTTGGGCGAAAATATTTCGCACGATTCTAAAACCGTCACTTGTTTCGCCGGCCTTTCGGATTCGGCGGTTCCGATCCACCTCGGCGATCAACTTCTCGGCTTTTTGCAGACCGGCCAAATTTTTCTCAAAAAACCCAGCCGCGTCCAATTCGCCCGCACTGCAAAACAATTGGTCGAATGGGGTTTGAAAGTGGACTTGAACAAATTGGAAGATGCTTATTTTCACACGCGGCTTTTAACGCCTAAAAAATACGAATCCATGGTGCGGCTACTCACCATTTTTGGTCAGCATCTCTCCCTTGTGGCAAACCAGCTTGCCGTTCAGCAGGAAAACTTCGAGTCCCCGACAATCTCACGCGCGAAACAATTTATTAACGATCATCAAGCCGAAGAAATTTCTCTGGGGCGGGTCGCCAACGCGGTGAACACGAGCACTTTCTACTTTTGCAAAATGTTTAAGAAGGCGACCGGTTTGAATTTTACCGACTACCTTTCCCGCCTGCGCATCGAGAAAAGCAAAAATCTTTTGCTCAATCCCAACTCGCGTGTGAGCGAAGTTGCTTATGCCGTCGGCTTCCAATCGCTGACTCATTTCAATCGCGTCTTCAAAAAAATCACCGGCCAGTCGCCAACGAAATTTCGCGCAAGGCTCGCGACGAGATAGCGACGGTTGTGAAAACAAAAGTTGGTTTGTTTTGGCAAAATCCGGTT
>JBKJOA010000335.1:0-3060 GCA_046593365.1 Limisphaerales bacterium | reverse complement strand
AACTTGTCTTCTACGGTGACTTTTTCCACGCCGCCGTTTTTGCGAAAGCCAACCGCATTTGTCACAACAATTTTCCCATCGACGACCACGGTGGCGGCCAGCGCGGGAAAGTTGTGTTTCACGCGAATCTTTTCGAGCATTTGAGAAACTGGATCGGAGTATTCAATCGCAGAAGTTTTAGGATCTCTCCCGCGAACGAACACAATCGCGCCAAGCGAGATCAGCACAATTCCTATAAGCATGAGCTTGGTCATAGTTTTTTTGTTTTTAGGTTCTTCTTCCGAAGCGACGTGTTGCGGATCGAGCAACGATTCCAGTTCCCGTTTCAGCGGCAGCAGGTTTTTCTTCACGGCACACTGGTTGAGCCAATAAATAAAGACGTAAACCACGAGCACGCCAGTGAAATAGATAAGTTTAGAGTGAAAACTCCCTCGCGCTCCAAAATTATGCAGCATCACGCCCACAAAGAGCGGAAGCAGATACCACCAGGCTACGGATTTGAGCAGGCCGATCTGGTTCTCTACTTTTTGCAGTTCAACCTTCATGGCATTGAATACAGGCGCGTTGGGTTCCGCTTTTGGCAAACGGCGTTTGCTTCCAATTAGTTTCCCCGCAATAAATATGGCGCTGGCGATCAGAACAAAGCAACCGGCCTGAGTGAGTGCCGAATTATTTCTAAAGAGTAAATCCCCGCCAAAAAAGAGGATGATAAAAATGCACGCCGCGACTTCGCCGTAGTCGCGCCCGCTGATGGTTTTGTCGAAGCATGTCATCCTGTTTTTCATGGCGGCGATTTGCGCTTCGTCGGGAAGGGCAGGCGGCGAAGGGAAGTTCTGTTCCTGCCATAATTTTTTCAATGCGTCGTCGTTCATGGAGCCTCCTTCATTAAAGTTGAGAGTTTCTTTTTCGCGCGATGCAACATCACGCCGACGTTGCTTTCGGTAATGCCCATGACCGCTGCAATTTGTTCGTAGCTCAAATCTTCGAGGAACAAGGTGATGAGCGCTTTTTCCAAGTCGTTCAATTGCGCGATGGCTTCGTAGAGATGGGCGAGGTGTTCGTTTTGCGGATTGGTTGGTGGTTGAGTTTCTAAAAGTTGTTCGATTTGTTCGTGGTCATAGTTCGTGGTTTTGGTTGCGCCGCGCGAAGTTTTTTTGCGCACGAAACTGATCGAAGCGTTGAGCGCGATGCGATAGAGCCAGGTGTTGGCGTAGGTGTTTTCTTTCAACGTCGGCAGGCCGCGCCAGATCTGGAACAGAATCTCTTGATAAAGATCGTCCTGGTCGTCGCGGTTCCATGTATAAACGCGGCAGATTTTTAAAATCTTTAAGTGATTTTCGTCCACCAGTTCGAGAAAGTGGCGGTCGTTGTTTTGGAATCCAGAGTTCAAATTATTACCTTCAACTCAATTAGTCGCAGGCGGACAGGAGAATATTACAAAGCCGAAAAAAAATTTCGGTAGCCAGCCTCGGTGTCAACGGCTTTTGGCTCTTAGATTGGCGAGCGGCTGGCCTTTGCGTCCGATTTTCGCGCGAGTGATCGTGGTGCGGGCGAGGTTTGCGATGAAAAGTTCGTCAAAATCTTTTCCACCGAAGGCCATATTCGTGGGGCTGCCGAGGAGAATGGCGTTTCTGTCCCAAGCGAAAAGAGTTTTCTCGCGAGCGGGATTGATGCGCCAGATTTCGTCCGAGGCGTAACAGCAAACGTATAAATTCCCTGCGGCGTCGAGCGTGAGACCGTCGGGAAAACGGCCGCATTCTGTGGCGTAGGTTTCGGGCGCTTTCACTGAACCATCCTCGCGAATTTCAAAACGGAAAACGGAGTCGGTGTTGCTTTCGACCATGAAGAGAAATTTTTCATCTGCGCTCAAAGCGAGACCATTGGCATAACCAAATGGACCGCCGAGAATCTGGCCTTTACCATCGGGCGTGAAGCGGAGCAAAAAGCCGTTGTTCTTTTTCCAGTTGCCGGAATCGGTGATGTAATAATTTCCGGAGGAATCAAACACGCCGTAGTTTGGGCAAATGATTTTTTGTTCATCGACGTGGGTTGCGAAAATTTCAAATTCGCCGCTCAGTGGGACGTGGACAATTCCCAGCGCGGGATTGCAGACGAATAATTCGTCGTTCGGCGAGAAGGCGAGGCCGGCGCAAAAGCCGCCCAGCGTTGTGACGAGGTGAACTTTGCCGTCGGATGAGATGCGATAGATTTGCCCCGTTTCGCCGCCCGCCCAAAGATCACCCTGTCGATCAAAGGCGATGCACTCGGGATGATCAACACCGCTGGCAAAAACCTCGAATTGTTTGATGGGAATTTCAGGTGTCATCATTGCAAAGCCGAATTATCTATGAAGGAAAACACGCCGTGTTCAAGCCTGAGTTACAGAAAGCAGAGTTAAAAAATTTAGTTAGCATTTCAAATTCGGAACTCTGGACAAGCCGTATCGAGACGCTTCTGAGTTCAAGAAAATTCCAAATTCAACGGGGGGGGTGAATAATGAAGGTGGAAATTGCCCAACAGCCAAACACCAATTGCCGATTGATAAAAGGTAAAGGCTTGCGCAAGGGTGAATTTACTGAAGGACATTGTCGTCGGCTAAATTGGGTTGGAAAAAAGCCCGAGAATCACGGTGAACGGATTCGGTAGAAGCGTTGGCGATTGGCGGGCGTCGGTGTGTCGCTGAACTGATAAAAGCCTGCGGGACTTTCGGTGACGGAACCGAGCACGCTCCAACTGGCCAGCGGCAGGGCGATATTCGTTGACGCGAGGGCGGTCATAGACCGGCCCGGGGTGTTGGTAAAGGCGATCTGGATCGCGCCGCCATTTCCAAGTGTGATGCTGCTGATGACAATGGGCGGATACGGAATGAGGAATGATTGCAGGGTTTTGTATTCGCTATGGCAGACATCCAAGTCCAGAGGAGTGATTCCTCCAGCGGTACCCGACCAGCTGTATTGCCAAAAACACCAATTGTTGAAAACGCCGGTCGGCTTGGGATACGAGGTGGTGGGAGGCGGTTCGCTGACCGAATAATCGACGTTGGTGGGATAGGCCAGCCAG
>JBKJOA010000334.1:0-5451 GCA_046593365.1 Limisphaerales bacterium | reverse complement strand
GACGCGATCGGGCGAAGTTTTCCGCTGGAATGGCAACATGTGATGTTGATCGCGGCGGGTTGCGTTCGTGTGACCGATTTCAGGCGCGTTGAAAAACCTTCCTGGGGGACAAGCGACAGTGAAGGCGGCGGTTACGAAACGACTTCGATTTCGAGCGTGGAGGAGCGTAACGACCGGTTGCTTCTGGAAATCGTCGTGAGCGGCGCGGTGTTGCGTTACAGCGTGAGCGCAGAAAAATTTCGTTTCGATTATCTGGGCGAGCGTCGCACGAAAAGTTTGCCAGAAAATTTCGCGTTGTTGGTGCAAGACCTCGCGGCGTTCGCGCCGCAAGCGATGTTGAATCGCGGCGCATTTTTCCTGAAGCAGAATGAGAATTTGTTTCCATATCCGAGCAAGAATGCGTTCTTTGAAGAGATTATTTGGTTGCTCTGGAAGATGAAAACAGATGGGCGATTTTAGCGGAGAAATTTTTTACACGCATTTCACGGATTGAGGTGTTTTTCAGAAGGAATTTCTAAATCTGCGCTAATCCGTGTAATTTGTATAAAACTCCGCTTTCTGCAAACTTTATCCCGGTGGCCAACTCAGTTGTCGTCCGCCGAGGATGTGACAATGCAAATGCGGAACGGATTCGCCTGCGTCGGGGCCGTTGTTGATGACGAGGCGGTAACCGCTTTTTTTCAGTCCGGCTTTCTCCGCGATCTCAGCGGCTTTCAGGAGAATATGGCCGAGGACGTTGTGATCTTCCGGTTGAGCCTCAGCGATTCGCGGAATTGGTTTTTTCGGAACAACTAAAATGTGGACGGGCGCGCCCGGTTTGATGTCGCGCAGGGCTAAAACGAATTGATCCTCATAAACGATGTCCGCCGATATTTCGCGCGCGACAATTTTTTCGAAGAGCGTCATGGACTAAAAATTCAAAGCTCAAAGTTTCTAATTCAATGTTACAATACCACCAGAGCGCAGGTTTCTTTTTTACTCTCGACGCTCAAGCAAGTGCGCAAATATTCGACAATTTGATCGTTGAGATTTTGGCAGCGATGGCTCCAACGCTGGGCACCGATGAGTTGCTTGACGCAACCGCGCAATCCGCTGAAGCGAACGACATGCGGCGACTCATTAATCTTACGCCGCATTTCTTCCCGCAGCGTGGGAAAGAAAAACAGTTCAAAACCTTTGTCAGCGGCTTCGGCCAGCTTGTGCAAATCCGATTCCGCGACTCGCACCTGAGTTTCTTCTTCGGCCGTCGATTTGATATTCAAACCAAAACCGCGCAAAACGCGTTCCAGCGCCAGCGAGAATTCTCCGACAGAAACGGAATTGCGTCCGAGTTCCATTTTGAAATAGTAGAGCACGGCGGCGGACGCGTTGCGGATGAGTTCAGGATCAACGAGCGAAATGGCATCGCCCATCAATTCGATGGTCACCAGTTCGGCTGAACAGGGAATGGTTTCGCCCGCTGAGGTCTTAAAAATAAGATAATCAGGATTGAGTTGAATCATGTTTGCTCCTCGAGTTTTTTGACTGCTTGCACAAATTCAGTCGCCTCCTGGAAGCGTCGATACACGCTGGCGAACCGGACGTACGCAACTTCATCGAGGTTGCGCAATCCCTCCATCACACGTTCACCAATAGCCATTCCTGGAACTTCGCCATCGTATTTGTCCGTAATTTCATCGACAATTTTCTCCACCATATCCTCAATTACTTTCGGACTGATGGGCCTTTTCTGACACGCTTTTTTCAAGCCGGACAAAAGTTTCTCCTTGGAAAATTCTTCACGTCGGCCGTCCCGTTTCACGACCACCAGACCTTCGTGCTCGATTTCTTCGTAAGTGGTAAAGCGGTGTTCGCACTTCAAACATTCGCGGCGGCGGCGGATGGTCGAACCTTCTTTGGAAGCCCGTGAATCGATGACTTTATCGTCCTGATTGCTGCATTTTGGACAACGCATATATTTGCGACCACTTCTTAATGTATCCACACGCTAGGTAGCACACCAGCCGTTGTGGCGTCAAAGGATTTTCGTGAAATGGCTTAAAATTTTTCCCTAACCCAATACGGATCGTAATACGTTTATAGCTTGAAGGTTCGCTACAGTCGAAATCGGGAAACACCTGATCGATTAGTTTTACAAGCGATAGAGATGCACGGGGAGAAAAGGTAAAGTGATGTTCATATTCACGGAAGGCGATTATCCAGTTCAGCGCGGAACAGATTCAATTAAGAGCGTCGAAAATATTCAACGTATTGCTTTTATCCCTTTCCCAACCTTCCCCTCGGTGTCTTTTATTTTGAGTCAACTCGTGCATCTTGCGCGGCTGCATTTTCAGCTGGGCAATCCTTCTTCAACAGTCAAGAATCCATTTTTGAAATGACCGCTGCCTTAAAGATCAATATTTTAATAGTGGATGATTACCCCGCCAACCTCTTGGCGCTCAGTGCGGTTCTTTCCGATCCAGTTTACAACTTGATCGAAGCCCCTTCCGGAATGGTCGCGTTGCAAGCGTTGGAGAACAATGACATAGCCCTCATCCTCCTTGATGTCCAAATGCCGGAGATGGATGGGTATGAAGTCGCAAAAAGAATCCGGGCCAATGCGAAAACGCGGGAGATCCCGATTATTTTTATCACGGCCCATTATCGCGAAGAACCCTCGGTCAGGCAAGGTTACGCCGCCGGTGGGCAGGATTACCTCGGGAAACCTTTCGATCCAGAAGTTCTCAAAGCTAAAATCGGTGTTTATTCCAACCTGTTTTTGAAAGCGCGGAGGCTTGAAGGTGAGAATCGTCTCCTGATGGAGAGCGAAGAGCGGTATCGCCTGATGGTCGAGGCGGCACGGGAGATCATTTGCGGCATCGACAACGACGGCACAATCACGTCGCTCAATCTCTCGTTTGAAAGACTGACCGGCCACAAATGCGCTGATTGGATTGGAAAATCATTCCTTCCATTGCTCGAAGCAAATGACGCAGCCAATTTTCTCGCCAATTTCCGTGGAACCAATCAGGAATCTGGAAATCTTTTCATCAGCAACATTTTGAGTGCGACAGGCAAACCCATTCCCGTTGAGATTTCGGTTTCTCCCTTGCTGCGCCACGGTGAAACGGTGGGTGCCGTCGGAGTAATCAGGGACATTTCGCATCGCTCCAAATGAAGAAGCACTCGCTGTTACAAAATGTGGATTGCACTTCTGCGCCCACTCGAAGATAAATCGTTTCATGTTAGCCAAGGTCTGTTCCGCCGCCGTCAACGGCATCGACGCTTATCCTATTGAAGTCGAAGTCAACGCCGGGTGGGGCGACACGATTGTCGTGATTGTTGGTTTACCAGACGCGGCGGTGAAAGAATCGCGCGACCGCGTAAGCACTGCACTTGGAAATTCCGGTTTCAAATTTCCAATGGGGAAAACGACGATCAACCTCGCGCCTGCCGACATTAAAAAAGAAGGTCCGAGTTTTGATTTGCCCATTGCCATCGGAATGCTCGCGGCCAGCGAACAAATCGAAACCGATCAACTCGATAATTTTATCATCGTGGGCGAACTGGCGTTGACCGGCGCAGTTCGCCCCGTCAAAGGAGTTTTGTCCATCGCACTTCGCGCGCGGGCGGAAGGAAAGGCGGGCGTGCTTGTTCCAGCGGAGAATGCACCGGAAGCCGCAGTGGTCGCGGGATTGCAAGTGATTCCCGTCCAGAATCTCCGCGAGGCCACCGGCTTTCTCGAAGGAGCAATTAAGATTGCGCCAACACGCGTTGATCTCACCAAACTTTTCGAGCATGTGCAGAATGACGAAAACGATTTTGCCGATGTTAAAGGACAGGAGTCGGTCAAACGCGCTTTGGAAATCGCGGCGGCTGGAGGCCACAATTTAATTTTGATCGGGCCGCCGGGAACCGGAAAATCAATGCTCGCAAAACGGCTCACCACAATTTTGCCGCCGCTGACTTTGGAAGAAGCGTTGGAGACGACAAAAATTCACAGCATCGTTGGCTTGCTCAAGCCGGGACAAGCGCTCGTGACGCAAAGGCCTTTTCGCGCGCCGCATCACACGGCAAGCGACGCCGGATTGCTCGGTGGAAATATCAATCCAACGCCCGGTGAAATTTCTCTCGCGCATCACGGCGTTTTATTTCTCGACGAATTGCCGGAATTCAAACGCAGCGTATTGGAAACGATGCGCCAACCGCTCGAAGAAGGAATTGTCACGATTTCACGCGCGGCGGGCACGATGACTTTTCCATCGCAATTCATGTTGGTCGCCGCGATGAATCCGACGCCCGATGGAAAAATGCCGGGAGAATCGCGCAGTTCTCCCCGTGAAATTCAAAATTATCTCGGACGGATTTCCGGCCCGTTGCTCGACCGCATTGATTTGCACGTTGAAGTTCCCGCTGTGAAATTCCGCGAAATTTCCAGCACAGATCGAACCGGCGAAACATCCGCCGAAATTCGCGCGCGAGTCATTTGCGCCCGCGAACGCCAGCATCGCCGTTTCGCCGAAAAGAAAAGCATCACCTGCAATGCGCGGATGGGTAGCCGCGAATTGAAAACTTTTTGCGAAATCGATGAATCAACCAAGGAGCTTCTGAAATTTGCGATGAGCGATTTGAATCTGAGCGCACGCGCTTACGACCGAATTCTAAAAGTCGCCCGCACGATTGCCGACTTAGCTGGCACAGAAGAAATCGCCAGCGAACACGTTTCCGAAGCGATCCAGTATCGTTCGCTGGATCGCCAACTGTGGACGTAATTTCGTTTTGCGCAAAAACTGTAATGCCGATTTTTTTGATGCAGTCTTAAACTCGAAATTTTAAAGTAAACAACCTCATTTCATCGACCAATTCTCGAACGCAAAATGCGTCCTAAACACAAAATTGAATTTCCATGAACACCAATGAAATAAAACAACCCGCTGCGCGCGCCCGCCTGCCCGATAAAAAATTTATCGAAGAACAATTTCCTGAACCAGTCATGCCAGCTTGCGCCATCAACAAAATTTTGAAGGGACAAAAGGCGCTGGTCACGGGCGGCAGTTCTGGAATTGGGAAGGGAATCGCCATCGCCATGGGTCACGCTGGAGCCGATGTGTTGGTGAATTATTCTTCGCGCGCTGAAGAAGCGGAAAAAATCGCCGAGGAAATTCGGCGTTGCGGAGCCAAAGCGATCACGCATAAAGCGGATGTTTCAAAAGAGGACCAGGTGGAAGCGATGTTCCAACGCATGATCGAGGAGTTCGGCACGGTGGATATTCTCGTTAATAACGCAGGCGTTCAGAAAGATGCGCCGTTCGATCAAATGACTTTGGCGCAATGGCAATTTGTTTTGGACATCAATCTCACCGGACAATTTCTCTGTTCGCGCGCGGCGATTCGCGAATTCAAAAAACGCGGGGTGCGTAAAGAAATTTCCTGCGCGGCGGGAAAAATTATTTGCATCAGCTCGGTGCATGA
>JBKJOA010000073.1:0-5283 GCA_046593365.1 Limisphaerales bacterium | reverse complement strand
GTGGCGACCTCGGGAACGCGCATCGGCTACACGGAAGTCAAACGCGGACTGGTCGCAGCACTGGTGATGACGCTGCTTCACCGGCAGGTTCGTGAACGCGATGCGCGCGAGTTGTTGCTGCTGGGCGAACTGATCACGGTTGAGCGGGCAACTGAAATGGGATTAGTCAATCGCGTGGTGCCGCCGGAACAATTGCTGGAGGAAGCGCTCGCGCTGGCGCGGACGGCGCTGCAAGGCGCTCCCCGGGCGATCGCTCACACGAAAAAGGTGCTCGATGAACTGTGGCCTTCTACCTTCAACCACGAACTGGATGAAACGTTGCTGCACCATTTGTCGGCGCGTGATTCAAGTGAAGCACGGGAAGGAGTGGCGGCGTTTTTCGAGAAACGCAACCCAAGCTGGCATCCAAAATCCACTGACAAATAATGTTCAAGTAATACGGAAATGGATTTTCAGTCGCTAAATATTCGGCGGATGGCGGATCTGGATCGACTGCCGTGGTTTGAGAAAAATGAGGTTGGTCAGTTGCGGCTGAAAAACAAATCCGGCGTGTCGCCCGTTCTGGACATTCATTCGCATGTGGGCTGGAGCTATGGATTCGCCCGCCCGGTAGATTATCGCGCACGGAACGACTTGATTTATTTTTACGACTACGAGGTCGATCAGAATGTGTTGTTCGAGGAGCGACACCCGTTTCCAGACGAGCAGAAGCAACTCGGCCAAGACATCTACTCCTCGCTTTACAAATTGTCGCCTGTCTCAGCCACGCACACGGCGGCAAATTTCTCGGCGGAAATGGACAGATTCAATGTGAAGTACGCGTGTTTATTGCCGATCGAAGGCCCGATCCTGTCGCGCCACGCTGAGGACACAATGCGGGCGGCGAAATTCGACGCGCGTTTCATTCCATTTGCCGCAGTATTTCCGTGGCCGTGGGGAAAAAGGAAGGTTGAGCGGTTGAACAATCTGGTGTCGCGCGGTGCCAGGGCGGTGAAAGTGCATCCAGAATTTCAGTTCATCGCCGCCGACCATCCGCACCAGTTGAAGCTGTTTGAGTGGTGCGCGGAGAATGGCGTGCCTGTGCTGGCGCATTGCGGTTACACGGGCGCGGAGCCGGCGTGGTTACGCGCCAAGGCGGAACCGGATCGATTTCGTCCCGCGCTAAGAAATTTTCCGAAGTTGCAGTTGCTTCTGGCCCATACCGGTTTGTCTCGGCGTGTGGAGACGCTGGCCGTGGCGCGCGAATTCCCAGAGCAGGTTTGGCTGGACATTTCGGGTCAATCCACGCCGGATTTGAAAATGATCCTGGACAATTACGACCGCGACCGGATTTGTTTCGGTTCAGACTGGCCGTTTTATCCGCTCGCGGTGGGACTGGCTCGCGCGCTTGTTGCGACGGAGGATTGCCTGGATTATCGGTCCGATCTGCTATTCAATAACGGCGCGCGGTTTCTGGGGCTGGACGCACAACCGAATTCGTGATGCGCACATTTTTCTGAGCGACACCGGGTAAGTCGGCCAATGCAACACAAGTGAAACGAATCTATCGCTTTGCCTGAAGCAAACCCCTCATTCGTGCCAGCGGATAGAACATTCAAGAACAGAATTGCTCTGCGCACAAAAAACCAGCTATTATTGAGGCATTTCCGATGAGAAAAATAGCTGCACCGATAATTGGTTCGTGTCTTTGGATGGTCATGGCTGGCTGGCCGTTTAGTTTGAGCGCCGAAACAGCGAGCCAGAAGAAGGTGGATTTTATTCACCAGATCCAACCCATCCTCAAGGAATCCTGTTACCAGTGTCATGGCATCGAAAAGAAAAAAGGCGGCTTGCGGCTCGACAGTAAAGCGCTCGCGCTGAAGGGCGGCGAGAACGGGCCGGTCATCGTCCCAGGACTTAGCGAGAAAAGCTCGCTGGCAAAGCGACTCGTTTCAACGGACGAAGACGAGCGCATGCCGCAAAAGGCGGATCCGCTGCCACCAGAGAAAATCAAACTTATCCGCGATTGGATTGATCAAGGCGCACAATGGCCGGAGGCCGTGGCCGGTGTTGACCCGGCCAAACACTGGGCCTTCCAACCGCTCTCTCACGCCACGCCACCCAAAATTAAAAGTAAATCCTGGGTGCGCACGCCGATTGATAATTTTATCCTCGCGAAACTCGAAGAAAAGCGAATCAAGCCCAACCCGGCTGCCGACCGGCGTGTTCTAATTCGCCGCGCTTTTTTCGATCTGATCGGTCTGCCGCCGACGCCGCAGGAGATCGACGCCTTCGTCAACGACAAGTCATCCGACGCCTACCCGAAATTGATTGATCACCTCCTCTCCTCGCCACACTACGGCGAGCGGTGGGCGCGGCACTGGCTCGACACCGCCCGCTTTGGCGAGAGTCACGGCTTCGAACAGGATTACGACCGGCCATTTGCATTCTGGTATCGCGACTTTGTCATCAAGGCGCTCAACGATGACATGCCTTACGATCAGTTCATCAAGTGGCAGTTGGCGGGCGATGAATTCGCGCCCGACAATCCGTGGGCGATGGCTGCGACCGGCTTCATCGGCGCGGGCGTATTTCCAACGCAATTAACCGAGGCGGAGTTCGAGCCGGCCCGTTACGACGAACTCGACAACATGGCCGCCACCACCGGCACCACGATGCTCGGTCTGACCATTGGTTGCGCGCGTTGCCACGACCACAAGTTCGATCCGATCCCCAACAAGGATTACTACCGCTTCATCACGACGTTCGCGACAACCATCCGCAGCGAAATCGATTTGGATTTTGATCCGACAAAATACCAGCAAACCAAAGCGAAGTTCGATACGGAGCACGCGCCGCTGGTTGCTGCGCGGGAGAAGTTCGAGAATGAACAATTGCCCGGTCGCTTCGATCAATGGCTCAAAGCCATACCGAAAGAGAACCTCGTCAAGCCAGCCTGGATCATCCTCGACCTCGATGAATTCAAATCAAAAGGCGGCGCGACTTTGAACAAACTCAACGACGGCTCACTCCTGGCCAGCGGCAAAAATTCCGACACCGACACCTATACCTTCGTCGCTCACACAAGCCTCACGAACCTCGCTGCCATCCGCATCGAAGCCTTGGCCCATCCGTCCTTGGCGAAAGGCGGACCGGGTCGGGCTGACAATGGCAACATTCAACTCACCGATTTGCGTGTCACCGCCGCTCCGCTCAAGGGCGAAGGCAAACCCGTGGAATTTAAGTTGAGCAACCCCAGGGCGACCTTCCAGCAGAGCGAGGAGTTGGCGGTGGCCAAGGTCATCGACAGTGATAAAAAATCCGGCTGGGCAGTTGATCCGCAGTTTGGCACGAATCACGCCGCAGCTTTCCAAATCCAGAACCCCACCCATTTCGACGGCGGCACCAAGCTCACCGTCACGCTTGATTTTAACGGCAACAAACGCCACAGCATCGGCCGCCCACGCCTCGCCCTTGCCACGTCACCATCGCCCAGTGAATTGACCGGCGACGACAAGCCGCAAAACGTTGTCGAGGTTTTTTCGCAACTCGAACGCGCAGGCGGCACCGCGAAGTTGAATGACGAGCAACGAATGGCGGTGATCAAATGGTATCGCACCCTCGACTCGGATTGGCAGAAACTCGACGCCGCCGTCCAGGAGCACCTTAAAGTTGAACCGAAACCCGACCTCAAAAAAGTGATGGTCACGAGCGAAGGTTTCAAACCGATGCCGCATCATGCCGATGACCGCGGGTTTCCACACTTTTATCCAAAGACCTATTTGCTCAAACGCGGCGATATCCACCAGAAAGGAGAAGAAATGACGCCCGGCTTCCTGCAAATTCTTAATCACGCGCCGGAAGGTGAAAAACGTTGGCAGGAGCCGCCCCCGGCTGGTGGCCGGACGTCATGGCGTCGCCGCGCACTGGCGAACTGGATGACGGACACGCAAATGGGTGCCGGTGATTTGCTGGCACGCGTCGCCGTCAATCGCCTCTGGCAACATCATTTTGGCAACGGCATTGTCGCCACGCCGAACGACTTCGGCACGCAAGGATCGCGACCCACCCACCCCGAACTCCTCGACTGGTTGGCCAACGACCTCAAGCAACACGGATGGAATCTCAAGCGCCTGCACAAGCTGATCATGACCAGCAGCGTCTATATGCAGAGCATCGAACGCGATGAAGAGCGCGCCAAAATCGATCTCGATAACAAGCTCCTTTGGCGTCGTGATCGCGGTCGTCTTGAAGCCGAAGTGATCCGCGATTCGATGCTCAACGTCAGTGGCCTGCTCGACGACCGCCTGTTCGGCGCAGGCACGCTCGACCAAACCATGCGACGCCGAAGTATTTATTTCTTTGTCAAACGCAGTCAGTTCATTCCCATCCTGCAACTCTTCGATGCGCCGGATCCGTCCGTCAGTGTCGGCAACCGCGTTTCCACGACCATCGCACCGCAGGCGCTGCTGTTCATGAACAACGCTAATGTCCGGGAATATGCGCGCGCGCTGGCCGGACGACTCAAGCCTGCGTCTGACAAATCTTTGGCCGACTCCGTCGTCGAGGGCTACCGTATCACGCTGGGACGTCGGCCAAATGCGACTGAGTCGGAAGACTCCGTGGCGTTCATTAAACAACAAGCCAGTTCGTATCGTGGCGGGAATAAAGCCAACGCCGACGAACTGGCACTCGCTGATTTTTGTCAGGCGTTGTTTGGCCTGAACGAATTCATTTATGTCGAATGATAAATTAATGCAGAAGGGAAGATCGGCGAGGCGAAAGCCTCCCACTTGAAAAACAATGCCGAAGTAGCTTTAGGCTACTGCCCCGCTCTGTCAGACCTCTGTATTACAGTAAGCCGGGGACTTCGCTCGCTTGCGCCACCCAAGCGGGATTTCGCCTTTACGGTTCGCAACGCCCCAGACATATTCGGAACGCCATGAAGCACGCACCGCTCTATCCTTGGAAATTTCTTCCCCTGAAGCAGTCAACTTTCGTTTCGCTGGCAGCCGTCGTCGTTTTCCTGACGGGCCTCGGGTCTGGTTTGGTTTCACAAAGTGCGAATGGCTCACCACCCGGGGCTTATACCAATGCGGAATTGCGCCGCTTATGGAAACCAGTGACGGACGAACCTTATTTGCAGGAGATCGGTGAAAAGATCGTCACGGACAAACCGGTCACTTCGGTCGCGGTTTACCAGGACTTGGCTTATGTCGTCGTTGGCGGAACGCTTAAGATTTTGCGCGAAGGTGATTTCAAGGATGCTCCGGGCGCTCCGGCGGGAATCAGCCGCTTGCGGTC
>JBKJOA010000341.1:0-4662 GCA_046593365.1 Limisphaerales bacterium | reverse complement strand
CCGACGGCGGACAAGCGAACTTTATTGCGCCGCGTCACTTTTGATTTGATTGGTTTGCCGCCGACGCCGGAAGAGATGCGCGATTTTTTGCGCGATAAATCTCCGAATGCATTTGCGAAAGTGGTGGATCGTTTGCTCGCATCGCCGCGTTACGGGGAACGTTGGGCGCGGCATTGGCTCGATGTGGTTCATTACGCCGATTCTCACGGACACGATCAGGATCGCCCTCGCCCGAATGCATGGCCGTATCGCGATTATTTGATTCGCTCATTTAACGAAGACACACCCTACGCCCGTTTTGTGGAAGAACAGATCGCGGGGGACGCTCTTTTTCCCGACAAACCGGACGGAGTGGTTGCGCTCGGTTTCATTGCGGCCGGACCGTGGGATGAGAGTTCGCAAATGCATATCGTAGCCGACACGGTGGACAAAAAAATGGCGCAGAACCTGGATCGCGATGACATGGTTGCCGCGACGATGTCCACATTCGTAAGTAGCACGGTGCATTGCGCCCGGTGCCATAATCATAAGTTCGACCCGATTTCGCAGAAGGAATATTACAATCTGCAATCAGTATTCGCTGGCGTTGATCGGGTTGACCGGCCGTTCGATCTCGATCCAAAAATCCATGCGACTCGTCAGGCTCTGTTGAAAAAGAAAACCGCGCTGGAAGTGAATCCAAAAGATAAGTCTCTGCTAGACGCATCCGTGCAATTGGAAATTGCCGAGTGGGAAAGGGAAGTCGGTCCTGTTGCAATTGCGTGGAGCACCCTCGATCCAATCAGCTTCACAAGCGAAGGTGGCTCGACGATGACCAGGCAATCAGATTTTTCGGTGATCGCGAGCGGCACGCGGCCTGAGAGCGATATTTACACGATCGTAGCTCAAACCGACTTGAAGGAAATTACGGCGGTGCGCCTGGAGGTTTTAGCCGACGAAAGTTTGCCGCAAAAAGGGCCGGGCCGACAGGATAACGGAAACATCACGCTGACGGAATTTCGTTTAAAAGCCGCGCCAAAAAATGAAACCAATTCGGCGAAAGTGATTGCGTTGCAAAATCCGTCCGCTGATTTCAACCAAAAGGATTGGGAAATCGGCAAAGCAATTGATGGCGACGGGAAAACGGGATGGGGAATTCATCCTGAGGTGGGGAAATCGCATTTCGCGTTTTTTGAACTAAAGGAGAATATTGATTTCGATAACGGCGCGACGTTGACCTTTGTTCTGGAGCAAAAGCATGGACGCGCACACTTGATCGGGCGAGCGCGTTTGTCGGTCACGAGTTCTCCGCGTCCAGTGCAGGTCAATTCGCTGCCGGAGAACATTTCGAAAATTCTCGCGACGAACAGTGCCGCGCGGAGTGACGAACAGAAAATTGAACTCGCAAACTACGTTTTGAAGACGCGCACGGAGCGCCAACTTGCGGCCTTGCCCGCATCAAAAATGGTTTACGCGGCGACGAGTGATTTTACGCCCCTGAAAAATTTTACCCCCGCAAGAACACCGCGCCCGGTTCATCTTCTCAAGCGCGGTGACATTAATCAGCCAGACGAACCCGCTGCGCCCGGCGCACTCGCTTGTGTGTCTGATTTGCATCCTCAATTTAGTTTGGCTAACCCAAGTGACGAAGGCAGTCGCCGCGCGGCGCTCGCGAAATGGATTGCTGATCCAAAAAATGTTTTGACCTGGCGCTCGATCGTGAACCGCGTTTGGCATTATCACTTCGGGCGCGGAATCGTCGATACCCCGAACGATTTTGGCGAAATGGGATCGCGTCCAACGCACCCGGAATTACTCGATTGGCTGGCGGCCACTTTTCTTGAAAGCGGCGGTTCGATCAAACAACTCCATAAGTTAATTTTGATCAGCGCGGTTTATCAGCAGTCGTCCGGGAACAATCTGGAGTTTGCGAAAATGGATTCCGGAAATCTATTCCTCTGGCGGATGAATCGCACGCGACTGGATGCGGAATCGTTGCGCGACGCGATTCTTCAAACCACCGGCAAACTGGATCTCACGATGGGCGGTCCGTCCGTCATGCAATTCTATTTAGAAGACCCGACGCCCGATCGCACGCCGACGGTGGATTATGGGCGTTTTGATGTAGATTCTCCGGTAAATTTCCGCCGAAGCGTTTATCGTTATATTTATCGCACTTTGCCTGATCCGTTTATGGACACGCTGGATTGCGCAGATCCCTCGCAATTAACGGCTGTGCGAAATGTTTCGGTCACGGCGCTTCAGGCGCTGGCGATGTTGAATAATCATTTTGTAATTCGCCAAAGCGAACACCTCGCGACGCGAGTTACGAGCGCGACCAGCAACCTCGAAAAACAAATCGAAACAGCGTATGAATTGGCGCTTGGGCGTCATCCGAATCGCAACGAACTTAAGGCGTTGAAAATTTATGCGAAGGAACACGGCATGGCGAACACATGCCGGATTATTTTAAACAGCAACGAATTTATCTTTGTGAATTAGAGTATTCAGATCTATGGACCCGAATTCATTTAGTCGTCGCGAGTTTCTCTGGCGTTTCGGCGGCGGACTTGGCGGAATCGCCATGGCGCAACTATGCGGCGCACAAGGATTGCTCGCTGACACGCTTGCGAAACCCAACCCCGAATTCAACGGCGGATTGCATCATCGCGCGAAGGTAAAACGCGTTGTGCAACTCTTCATGAATGGCGGTGCGAGCCAGTGCGATTTGTTCGACTACAAACCCGAACTCATTAAACGCAGCGGACAAAAATTTGATCCGGGCGAAAGAGTTGAAGCAACCACCAGCGCACCGGGCAATCTGATGAAAAGTCCTTACGAATGGAAGCAGCATGGTGCCAGCGGACGCTGGGTGAGCAGCGCCGTTCCTCACATCGCGTCCTGTGTCGATGACCTGGCGTTTCTCATGGCCATGACGTCAAAGACCAACGTGCATGGCCCCGGAGTTTATTTGCAAAACACCGGTTTTCTCACACCCGGTTTTCCGTGCATGGGCGCTTGGATTTCTTACGGCCTTGGCAATCTCACCGAGAATTTGCCGACGTTCGTGGTTCTGCCGGATTCGCGTGGGTTGCCTTACAATTCCAAAGGAAGTTTTTCATCTGGATTTTTACCCGTTGCACATCAAGGCACCATCATCAAGGCTGCGGCGCAAATTCCGATTGAAGATTTATTCCCGCCTGGCTCCGTTAAATTCATTACGAAAAAAAGCGAAGCAGACGGTCTGGCTTTATTGAACAAAATCAATCGCGAACACCTCGTTCATGCGCAAGGCGATTCCCGGCTCGACGCGCGTATCGCCTCCTACGAACTCGCAGCGAAAATGCAATTGAGCGCGCCCGATGTCCTCAACCTTGCGGGTGAGACGGAAACGACGAAGAAAATGTACGGTCTTGACGAAAAAGTTACGGAGGATTTCGGCCGCAATTGTCTCACGGCACGCCGTTTGTTGGAACGCGGTGTGCGTTTTGTGCAAGTTTGGAGCGGTACCGCTGGCGCATCTGGGAACTGGGACAATCACGCCGACATCTCCAAAGAACTTGGCTCAATCACAAACGCGACGGACAAACCGACCGCTGCATTGGTCAAAGATTTGAAGGCGCGGGGGATGCTCGAAGATACGCTGGTGATTTGGACAACAGAGTTTGGCCGCATGCCTTTCAGTCAAAGCAGCGTTGGTCGCGATCATAACGGCGGAACTTTTGTGAGCTGGCTTGCCGGAGGAGGCATTAAAGGTGGCGTATCCATCGGCGAAAGCGATGAGTGGTCATGGAAAGCTGAGAAAAATAAAACCTATTGCTATGATTTACACGCGACGATTTTGCATTTGCTCGGAATCAATCACGAAAAACTAACTTTCCGCAATAACGGCAGCGACCGTCGCTTGACCGATGTGCATGGAGAAGTGATTCACGAAATTCTTGTGTAGCGTCGAGCCTGTGGCTCGATTTGAAATAAAAATTTCGGCCACAGGCCGAACGCTACAACTTCGCGCGTCTCGCTCAATTGTTTCTCTCCTGTTGCAAAAAAAACGAGCCAACATCAACTGTTGACTCGTCTTCACCGAAAGATAACCCCGCCGCAATGCCGTGTTCACAGTTCCTTTGAACTTAAGTGAAACAGTGGAACCCAATCGGCGGCTTTCGACTTCCAATTAAGGCCTGTCGGCCGCACAGCGAAGGCAAGGTTCCGTTATTTGTTTAATTACGGTCCAAGGATTTGTTTCTGATCACGAACATGGCAGGGTTAAAACCTGAAATTTTTACAAAGAACGTTGCGCGGCCCCAATTTTTCTCGCGCCTAACTGGGAAAATTTATCTCATAAATTTCAAAAATCTCAAGCGTAAACTTCCTGATTCTTTCTCGTGGAAACTACGCGAGAATATTATTTACGATTTTCCCATGCACGTCGGTCAATCGAAATGCTCGACAAAGATCCAGGCGAATTTTTTTTACAAAAATTCAAAATCGCCCGTCTTGACTTCGCGACCGGTTGGCGAGGGAAAAGTAATGGCCGATGTTGAGACTTCAAAATTGATTGAAGCGGGTCGAGAAGTTTCAAGGACGTCGCAGTTATCTTATTGCAGCAACAGAATTTCAGAGCGTAACCGCCCGACAAATTCATTTGGCATCCGTGCGTCGATGGAATTTACCAGAGGTTTT
>JBKJOA010000326.1:0-6014 GCA_046593365.1 Limisphaerales bacterium | reverse complement strand
GGATAAGGTAAAGGAGGTAGTTCGTATGCCATAATTTTATGAGTTAAGTTCCAGTTGAATTTGCCCAACGAGCAATCTTGTTGTGCTTTCGAGGGTTAACCTAACAAAGCAATCTGGGCCGCACAAGGGACAGAATTTTATTTGAAAGCGGCGCTCGGCAGTAGTTATTTCGCCAAAGCGACAAAGTTTTTCAACAACTGCAAACCGATCGTCTGACTTTTCTCGGGATGAAATTGTGTGGCGAAAACGTTTTCTTTCCAGACGGACGAAGCGAAGGTGCCGCCGTAATCCGTGCGGGTCGCGATGATCGAACGGTCCAGCGGCTCCGGAAAAAAGCTGTGAACGAAATAGACATAACTGCCGTTGGCAATTTCGCGAAAGAGCGGGCAATCCGGTCGGGTTAATTCGATTTGGTTCCAGCCGATTTGAGGGATTTTCAGTCCGGGTTGTTCTGAAAAGCGCCGGACTTTTCCTTTGAAGATATTGAGTCCGGCCGCGCAACTATTGAACTCATCGCTTTTTTCGAACAATGCCTGATAGCCAACGCAAATTCCAAGAAACGGTTTTCCGGTTTGAATAAAGTCACGCACGCCACCGAGCAGTTCTTGTTTCTGCAATGCGTTGAGGCAATCGTCAAACGCACCGACGCCCGGCAGAACAACGGCGGATGCGCCCATCATTTCTTTCGGACGGCGAACGACGCGGACGTCTGCGCCAACTTTTTTCAAAGCTTTCTCCACGCTGCGCAAGTTGCCGGAATCGTAATCAATGAGAGCGATCACAAGCTGAGAATAGATTTGGTTTCATCTGGATGCAATCTGATGAGAAAGATTTTTCAGCGGGCGAACCGATGAGTCGAATAAGAGCGGGGAGTTGCGCGGATTGGGCGGATTGACACCGATGCTGAAGTTTTTAATCCGCGTTCATCTGTGAAATTCACGTAAAGGTTTTTCACTTCACCGCAGCCATCTTTCGCTCCGTTTTCAAACGCAACTGCCCGCACGCGGCGTCGATGTCGTGGCCTTTTTCGCGACGGAGTGTGGCGATGACTTTTTCGCGTTCGAGCGCAGCGAGAAATTTTTCCTGCGCTTCTTCGGTAGGACGCACCCACGGCAAATCTTCCACTTTGTTGTAGGGAATTAAATTCACCTTGGCGTGGAGTCGATGCGCCAGTTGCGCGAGCGGTTTGATTTGAGTCAAGGCGTCGTTCACACCAGCGATCAAAATATATTCGAGCGTGATCATCCGGCCTTTTTTTTCTTCGTAAAATTCGCAAGCAGCGGTGAGTTCGCGCAGGGGATATTTTTTATTCACCGGCATGATTTTGTTTCGCGTTTCGTCCGTTGCGCCGTGCAGCGAAATTGCCAGGCGAAACTGAAGCGGCTCCTCGGCAAGTTTTCGAATTTGCGGCGCAAGACCACTGGTTGAAATCGTAATTTTTCGCGCGCCAATACCGCCGCCCCAAGGCGCGTTTAGAATTTTCAGCGCCTTGATCAAATTATCGTAATTAGCGAGCGGTTCGCCCATACCCATGATGACCAGATTGTTGATTAAACGCGGAATCGAAGCCGACGCAACTTCCGCGTTCCGCGTTCCGCGTTCCGCGTTCGGAATGTTCCAACGTTCGGTAGCGAGGACTTGCTCGATGATTTCATCAACCCGCAAATTCCTCTTCCAGCCCTCCAAACCACTGGCGCAAAATTTGCAACCGTAAGCGCAGCCGACTTGCGTGGAAACGCAAAGCGTATGACGATCACTCGCTTCGCCGTAAAGAGCGGGGGTTGCCGGAATTAAAACGCTTTCGATGAGCGCGCCATCGCTGAGTTTCCAAAGAAATTTTTGCGTGGTGTCACGCGAACCTTGTTTGCGGACGAGTTCCAAGGACTGAAGAGAAAACTCTTTTGCGAGAAGTTCGCGCAAAATTTTTGGGAGATTTGTCATCTCTTCCCAACTCGTGACGCGCCGTTTGTAAATCCAGTTGAGCAATTGCGTGAGGCGATAGGTGGGTTGTTCCCAGGTTTTGAATTGGGGCTGCAGCTCTTCCATCGAGAGCGATTTGATGTCGCGAGTCACAAAATCAATTTAAGGCAAGGACTCCGGACGGAAAGGTGAAACTTGGAGGCGCTAAAAATCGATGCAACTCAACGCTTCGCCGATAAAGCTGAGAAGTGCGCTGGCGGCTTCGGAAGCCCATTCCGAACTGTGACCGGCGGCATCTCCAATTAGATCAGCCACACCGCCGAGAAATTCTACGTCGCTCACAAAATCCAATGGTATGTCCGATAAATCCCAGCCATCCCCGGATGCGCCGGACTTTTTCTTTTTTCGGTACCGCGCAATGATCAACTCCAACTCGCCGGAATCGAGCCAGATCCCGTGACACTGCGAGCAAAGGTCGATCTCCACGCCATCGATGACTCGCGCCGTCAGTTTTTTGTTTCCGCAGCACGGACACAGGCGTGTGATGGTGAGGTGGATCGCTTTGCCCGTCAAAGTGGGTTTTGTCGGATTTAGATTTGCGTGCCTCGCCACTTTCAGAAAGTTGGCCAGTTGTTCTCGACTGAACCAAAGCCCGTGACAAAGCTCGCAGACAACAATCTCCGCCGCGCCTTCCGCTCGTGTTTGCAACGTTGACTTATCAACCGGGCAAAGCATGGCGCTATTTCTTCAGATAATATTTCTGCGTGTATTCCTGCACCATGCGCCAGGTGTTGTATTTCGGAACGAGCGTGATCATGGCCCGGCGAATTTTCGCGATCCACTCGCGTGGAATTCCCTGCGCATCGCGATTGTAAAAGCAGGGTATCACCTGCTCGGTCAAAGTTTTGTAAAGATTTTCACTGTCCGCGCGATCTTGCTCTTCGATGGATTCAGGATGTGAATCATCGCCAATCGCGAAACCGTTCGTGCCGTCGTAACCTTCGCGCCACCAACCGTCCATGATGCTGAGATTGAGTCCGCCGTGGCAGGAAGTTTTCTGGCCGCTGGTTCCAGAAGCTTCGAGCGGGCGTCGGGGATTGTTTAACCAGACATCGCAGCCGGAAACCATTTGCCGAGCGACATGCACATCGTAATTCTCAATAAAAACGAGATGACCTTTCAACTCACTGTATTTGCTCAAATGAATCACGCGTTGGATGTAGCGCTTGCCCTCGTTGTCCCGCGGATGCGCTTTGCCGGCGAAAATAAATTGAATGGGACGTTTTTGATCGTTGGCAAGTTTCACGACGTCGGTGAATTGTTCAAAAATAAGCGGGGCACGTTTGTAGGTGGCGAACCGGCGGGCGAATCCAATCGTAAGCGCGTCGGGATTGAGCAAACGATCGAATGCGATGAAATCGCCATGGGTCAAACGCTGCGGTTGCATCAAGAGCAAACGTCGTCGCGCAAATTCAATCAATTCGCGCCGCAACCGGTAACGCAACGCCCAAAGCTCTTCGTCGGTGATAAAATTGGGATCGGCAATTCGTTTCCAGAACTCGGCGGAATTAACTTCCTCCTCTGCGCAGGATGCGTTTGCCCCCTTTTTCCAGAATCTCGTTGTTTCGCTGCTGGCGGCTTCCAAACCGGTGCCATCAGTAAATTTACGTTTCCAAAAACGGCGCACGGGACCTTTCATCCAGCCCATCAAATGAATGCCGTTGGTGATGTGGCCGATGGGAACTTCTTCGAGTTTTTTCCCCGGAAAAAGCGGCTGCCACATTTGTCGGCTGACTTGTCCGTGCAATTCGCTTACCCCATTGGCCGCGCGCGAAAGTTTCAGCGCCAGAACCGTCATGCAAAATTGTTCGTGTGCATCGGACGCATTGACGCGGCCCAGTTTCATCAACTCCTCAAAAGAAATCTTCAAATGCGCGGGCCATTTGTTCAGCGCGTAATTCATCAGGTCGGCAGTGAAACGGTCGTGACCCGCTTCCACGGGCGTGTGGGTCGTGAAAATGCACTCTGATTTTGTCTCGATCAGCGCGGCATCAAATGTTTTTCCGTAGCCGATTTTTTCGCGGATTAATTCCAAAACCAAAAACGCCGCATGGCCTTCGTTCATGTGGAACGTGGAGGGTTCGACGCCGAGCGCACGCATCAAGCGCACGCCGCCGACGCCCAGCAAAATTTCCTGCATGATTCGCGTGGTGCTGTCGCCACCATAAACGCGCAAAGTTAAATCGCGAAAACGCTGCTCGTTCTCCGGCCGGTTCGTGTCGAGGAGATAAATAGGATTCCGCCCGACATTGACGCGCCACGCCTGAAAAAAAACTTCATTCATCCCGATTTCTACCGCGCAAACCACGGGTTGACCTTTGGCATCGAGGACCGGTTCAATCGGCAGGTTTTTTGGATTGAGCAGCGTATAATATTCCGATTGCCAATTCTCGTGATCGAACGCCTGTTGAAAGTAGCCTTCCCGATAAAACAAGCTGATCCCCGCAAAGCCGATGTCCAGGTCGCTGGCCGATTTCGCATGATCGCCCGCAAGAATTCCGAGACCGCCCGCGGCGATGGGCAACGTTTCGTGGAAACCAAATTCCGCTGTAAAATAAACCACCGGATTTTTTTTGAGCGCAGGCGCGTTTTGATTTCCCCAGGTATCGCGGTCGGCCATGTAGTTGTTGAAGTCGCCTAAAACTTCACCGACGCGCCGGGCAAACTCCGGATCCTGCAATCGCGCGCGCAACTCCTCTTCGGAAACTTCGTGCAGGACAGCCACGCCATTATGATAAAGATTTTGCCAGCCGCGCGGCGAAAGCTCCTGGAAAATTTCCTGCGCGCCCTGGTGCCAGGTCCACCACAAATTGTGGGCCAGCCGATGCAATCCCGCAGTCATGGCCGTTAATTCACCCGTCGAAAGAGGCGCGCTATTCATATTTATTTTAAACGAAAACCAATTTTATTTTCCAACTCGTGGCAAAACGCTAGACACGCGCCAGAGCAACCGCAAACGAAATTCTTACTGCTTTTGTTTTAGGGTTTGTTCCGATTGGGTTTTTGCCGTTTGCAACGCGAATCGGTTGCCCTAGTTTGAATCGCTCGTATGAAGGCGTTTTTTTTCAGTCAGAAAATAATTTTCAGCGCTTTGCTTGTTTTCAATGCAACGGTTTTATTCGCGCAACCGACGAATCTCCCGTTGCAACAAATTGCGCCGGGAGTTTTCCAACTTGGCGCCGTGCGACTGAACAAAGAGGAAAGGACGATTCAATTTCCAGCAACGATCAACATGACGAATGGGCTGGTGGAGTATTTGGTGGTGAATGGAACGGGAAAATTGCACGAAAGCGTTTTGAAGACGGAAACCGAGCCGTCGCAGATTCATATCGCGATGCTTTTTATCGGCGCAAAAGAGGCGGGGCCAAACGCGACCGGCACCAACATCGTTGGAGACAAGTTTACGATTGAAGTAAGTTGGAAAATCGGTGCTGCGGAAAAACGTTTTCGCGCCGAAGCTTTGATTTTTAACAGCAAAAGCAAATCACCAATGACCAAAGAGGGCTGGATTTATAATGGATCAAAAGTGATTGATGGAACATTCATCGCGCAACGCGACGGCTCAATTGTTTCCATCATCAGCGATCCATTGGCACTGGCGAATTGTCGCGAGCTAGAACGCGATAACGACGAGATTTGGTTCGTGAATACAAACGCGATTCCGCCATTGCATACAACAGTCGAAGTGACGTTCAAGCTGGAAACGCCGCAAAAAAGCACAGAAGACACTAAATGAAATCATTCTGTTCACGCTTTTTTGAAGGTAGGGCGCGTCACTCCGTGCGCGCCGTTCGTTGCAAGGCCATGCCCGGCGCGCACGGAGTGACGCGCCCTGCCATTGCCGCTTTTATTTTGTGCCTTTTGTGCTTTTTCGTGGTTGTTACTCATGCGGTTGAACCGAAATTTTCTAAGGCGGTTCTTGGAAAAACGGACATCTCTTTTCGCAACGAAGTTCAGCATGCCATCGACAAAGGGATCTCGTGGTTGGAAACGAATCAAAACACGAATGGGTTTTGGTCAACGGCGGATCATCC
>JBKJOA010000054.1:0-4296 GCA_046593365.1 Limisphaerales bacterium | reverse complement strand
GGCACTCACGGTTGCCTTGGCGTAAAGTCAGAATATTCACTCCTCCTTCTCGTCCGGAATGATCGGTTTGCCTTCCCAAAGCCATTTGCCATTTTCCTGAACTAGTATCCGGTGGGCACTACCCGGCACGGGCGGAATGTTGGTTTTCGGCAGCCATTGCGAGTGTTCGCGAATCACGCCGGCATACTTCCGGTCGGAGGCGAGGTTGGTCCACTCGTTTGGATCAGTGCGCAAATCATAGAGTTCCTCCGAAGCATCCGCATAGCGAATGTAACGCCAGTGCTCGGAGCGCACGGCATGGTTGCCGACGTTGTGAGTGGTGATCGCGGGCCAGCGGCGCGGGGCTTTCGCATTTTTCAATTGCAGCGCAAGACTGTGGCCTTCGAGTCCGCTTTTCGACGGCAGGCCGCACAGTTCGAGGAGCGTGGGGTAAATGTCGAGTAACTCGGCGGGTCGGGAGCATTGCGCGGATTTGGTCACGCCAGGGCCGGCGAAAATCAGCGGCACACGGGTTGAACGCTCCCAGAGCGTGGTCTTGCCAGTAATCCCCTTTTCGCCGAGATGCCAGCCGTTGTCCGACCAGAGCACGACGACGGTATTGCTGGTCGCGCCGATGCCGTCGAGAGTGTCGAGCACGCGACCGACCTGACTGTCCATAAACGTTGTGCTGGCCAGATATGCGCGCACGAGCGGTCGCCACTGGTTCGCTTGCTTAAGCCAAGAGAGGCGCGGCTCGGAAAGCTTCCAATGCAGATACCACGCGAACTCCGGGACGTCATCGCGGTCATGCTCCTTCACCGGCGGCAAAATGATCTGGTCATCCGGGGGAAACAGGTCGAACCATTTTTGTGAGGCGAAGCACGGCACATGAGGTAGGCGGAAACCCACTGCGATGAAAAACGGTTTGCCCGAAGGCACTGATTTTAATTGCGCAATGGTTGCATCCGCGATTTTCCAATCCGCCTGGTCGCGGTCGTCCTGCGGAAACACGCCCCAATCCATCGCGTCTAATTTGGCGGGCGTTTGCACAAATTTCTCTTTCGGCAACGGCATGCCGGGCGCGGGACCCCAGATGTTGAACTCGTTCGAGCGCAGGGTGGGCGGGATGGAGCCGTCGTGGAACACTTTGCCGAACGTGGCCGTGAAGTAGTCATGCCGCGCGAAGTATTGCGGCAGAGTGACACAGTCTTTTGTGGCGGCGACGTCCCGGATTCCCGGCATAAGTCCGTAGATGCCGGTTGTGGAAGGGCGCAACCCCGTGAGCAAACTGCTCCCCGAGGGATTGCACAACGGCGATTGCACATGGGCGTTGCGGAACAGCGTGCCGCGCGCGGCGAGGCGGTCCAGGTTCGGTGTGCGCGCCTGAGGATGACCGCCCAGACAGCCGACCCAATCATTCAAATCATCAATCGCAATGAAAAGGACGTTAGGGTGCGCGTTCGCGTTCGCCTGCCCCACCGCCAGCGATCGCCTGGCCAGCAGCAACCCAAGCGCGACGGCGGTGTGCATTACGATCCTGCACAGCCATTTGGTTCGGTTCATTACCAATAGTTTTTCACGAAGCTCCAAAAAGCGCGAGCGGGAAGAGCGCGCCAATTTATAGAACGCAAAGATGAAATCTAAAAGAAAGGTCGAAGGAAGAATGGAAGCTATAATATTTTCGCGCTGTTAACGCTTCGCTTACTTCAAGCGAGAAGATCCGTAACCACTTTCCCATGCACATCGGTCAGACGGAAGTCGCGTCCGGCGTGGCGGAAGGTGAGTTTCTCGTGATCGAATCCGAGCAGTGCAAGAATCGTTGCGTGCAGATCGTGGACATGAACTTTTTTCTCCGCCGCAGCAAACCCAAATTCATCCGTCGCGCCGTGGACATAACCGCCTTTGACTCCGCCTCCCGCCATCCACATGGTAAAGCCGTGCGGGTTATGATCGCGCCCGTTGATCTTCCCGGCGTTCGCGCCGGGCGTAGGCAACTCGACCACTGGCGTGCGGCCAAATTCTCCACCCCAAATCACCAGCGTATCTTCCAACATGCCGCGTTGTTTCAAATCTTTCAGGAGCGCTCCGATGGCCTGGTCGCATTCTTGCGCGAGTTTGCGATGTTGGATTTCAATATCATCGTGGCTGTCCCAAGGTTGACCCGCGCCGTGCCACAGTTGCACAAAGCGAACGCCGCGCTCGATCAAACGGCGGGCAATGAGGGTCTGGCGTCCATGCGTTCCTCCGCCATACATATTGCGGACATGCTCCGGCTCACGGGTGACATCAAACGCGTCGGTCGCATCCATCTGCATCCGATAAGCCAGCTCAAACGATTGGATGCGCGCTTCGAGTTGCGCTTCGTTTTGGCGGGCGCGGGCGTGACGCTGGTTCAACTGTTGCAACAAATCGAGCTGCGAACGTTGTTCAGGCAATGATGCGTAATTGCTTTTGATGTTCTCAATCAACTTCTCAATGTTCGTGTGTTGCGTGTCGATGTAGGTCCCTTGATAAGCGCCCGGAATAAAACCACTTTGCCAATTCTGCGATTCCTGGATGGGATAACCCCCCGGGCACATGGCGATGAAGCCTGGCAAATTTTGGTTCTCACTGCCTAGCCCATAATTGATCCACGAACCCAGACTTGGGCGCACCTGTCGCGCTTCGCCACAATTCATCAAGAGTAGCGACGGTTCGTGATTGGGAATATCGGCATACATTGAACGAATCACTGCGATGTCATCAATGCTCTCCGCAACGTGAGGAAAAAGCTCGCTCACCTCGATGCCGCTCTGTCCGTATTTTTTAAATTTGAAGGGCGATGCAAACGCCGCCCCGGTTTTACGTTCCGTCTTGAGGTTCTCAACGGGAAGAATTTTTCCTGCATATTTGTCGAGCGACGGCTTGGGATCAAAGGTATCGACGTGCGAAGGGCCACCATTGGCGAAGATATGGATGACTCGTTTGGCCCTGGCCGGAAATTGCGGAAGTTTCGGCGCTAATGGAGAAAGGGTTTCGCTCCCGTGCGCGACCGAATCAAAAAAACTGCTGGCGAGACTGGCGAGGCTCACCGCACCCATGCCCATGCCGCAACGCGAAAGAAATTGCCGTCGCGTAAATCCTAGATGCTCCAGATTGGGTTTATGAAATTCCATCGGTAACTTGACTCAATCTAGTTCGCAAAAATTCAGGGGCAACCATTTTATGCGGTTACGGAGTCAATAAAAAAAATCCGTGGAAGATGAGAACCAAAACCGCCACCTCACCGCCAGTGACGACATCTCAGAATGCCAGCGCGATTCAGCAGACGCTCGAACAGAAGAAAAAGATCAGGTTCGGCATGAAGAAAAATTTCCCTCACTTCGGATTTCATCTGCTGTTCAGACCAATCGGGGTGTTGTTGTCGAAGCCATGCGGTTTTCATTTTTTAGGCCGACCAATAAAGCTGCTCGGCCAATTTCAATCGCCCCTCGCCCGGCTTGGTGCGAAGGATAGCCATCTGCTCAGGACTCGCTTGTTCATCCGCCAACATGGATAAACTTTGCCCCGCAAACTTATCCCAGCAAGCTTCGAGCTTTCGCCAAAGCTTCATCCAACTTGCTCGCATCTTTGCCGCCGCCGCGAGCGTTGTCCGGTTTGCCGCCGCCTTTGCCGCCGACGATTGGCGCGATGGTTTTTACAATA
This sequence comes from Limisphaerales bacterium, assembly GCA_046593365.1. Lineage (GTDB taxonomy): Bacteria > Verrucomicrobiota > Verrucomicrobiia > Limisphaerales > CANJXF01 > CANJXF01. The sequence goes on along the minus strand of JBKJOA010000054.1, from coordinate 633 downwards.
TTGCCAGCATTCACTTTCTGAACCCACTGTGGAGGAACGGTAACAACGAACCCAACTGAATCTCCATACGTTGAACCAAGCACCGCAACGGCTATGGATTTAGCTTTAATTCCGTCTGCAATCATTTGGAGTTGGTCTGTGCTTGTTGATCCTAAATTTTGGATGATTACTGGAATTCCGTTTATAGTTTGAATCTGATTAAGTAAATCATTCACGGCGTATGAAGCCTCGCGTTGTTGTGCAGACTTAATTTGCCTCTCCAAATCTTTCTGCTGCGCGAGCAATGCTTCGATTTTCTTTTCCAATTCGCCGATGGGTGAATTGATTTTTCCGGCAATCGATTTGATCAAATGCAATTCATGGTTCGCGCGATTGAAAGCTTCCAAGCCCGCGACCGCTTCGATGCGCCGGACGCCTGCAGCAATCGCGCTTTCGCCGACGATGCGGAATAAACCGATTTCGCCCGTCGCGCGCGTGTGCGTGCCGCCGCAAAGTTCCATCGAATAACCATTCAACTCCCCTGCCCGTCCGCCGATTTGCACGACGCGCACGGTGTCGCCGTATTTGTCGCCGAAAAATTGCATCACATCTTTGCGCGATTTCACGTCGGCGTGGGGAACTTCCGTCCACGAC
>JBKJOA010000051.1:0-5115 GCA_046593365.1 Limisphaerales bacterium | reverse complement strand
GCAAATCCTGTGCATGAACGAGAATTACGATAAATTTCGCGATTTACTCGTGGCGAATAAAGCGATTCTGGTGGTGGGTGAAGTGAACACCGGCGACGACAAGCCGAAAATTTTTCCACAGGAAATCATGGCGCTGGAGGACGCTCCGAAAAAATACACGAAGCAAGTTCACTTCCGCCTGAACACGGCACATTTGACGACGCAAGGATTGGAATTGATTCGCGACGTGGCCAGCGCAAACGTGGGCAAGTGCCCGTTATTTCTTTGCTTACGACGAGCGGGCGGCGAATTGGTTTTTATTGAAACCCATGAAAAATTTTCGGTTGCTCCATCACGAGAACTGCAACGCTGTGTGGATGAACAGTTCGGTGAAGAAACGTATTATGCGAAAGTGGATACCTCTCTTCCGGAACGCACACCACGCCGCTGGGAAACGAAATCCAATGGAAACGGCGGCAGCGGCGACGAGTGACGGGATCAACGAACCCATCGAGCCACCGGGCGGGCAACATGGAAGGAGACTCTTTTTCCGGGGCTGTCGGCAGTGTAAATGGAGTAGTCGAATGGCTTTTGGCGATAACCCCCTTTAATCCACTTACGAAGACGATGATGAGCAACGATCAAAGGGCGGGACGCTCGAAGCCACGGAGACGCGGCGGAGAGAAGATTTGCATTTTCGCGTTGGGCATCCGTATTGAGACTCAAATTTTTTCCTGTGTTTGTAAAAACAGAGGTAAACGTGTCGAGCAACCCCATCGGGACGTTTTGCTCCAGACAGCGGATCAACCAGTCGGCATCGCCTAAAGCCCGCATTTTTGGATTAAACCAAAGGCCACGTTTTTCGAAAACAGAGCGACGGAAAAAAGTTCCGCAGGTGAGGATGGCTAAATTACTCGCAATTTTTGAGTGCGGCTTTAACGGCAGGAGAGATTTGCGATGGCAAAGAAATTCACCTTGGGAATCAACCACGATGGCATTGCCGAAAATGATTTCGATCTCGGGATTTCGCTCGAAACATTCTTCAACCGAAGCCAAAGCGCCGGGGAGATATTGCTCGTCACAATTTAGGTACGCACAAATCTCACCCGAGCTTTTCTTTAAACCACGATTGACGGCGTCGTACATGCCTTGATCTTTTTCGACGAAAACGTTGACGCGTTTTTCGAGCAGCAACCAATCGAGTGTGCCATCGTCGGAACCGGCGTCCTGCACGGTATGTTCCAGTTGAACCCCTTGATCCGCGACGGAGGAGATGCAGAGTTTCAGCCATTTCGAACTTCGAAAACTGGGGGTGACAATGGAAAAACGCATGGGACTTTTAGATCGTTGCTGCTGCGGGTTCAACAATCTCGGCAGGCTTGTATTTGGTTTTTAAAACGCCTCCGTTTAAACTGACGCTCAAACCGATGATCCCGGTAAAGAAAACCAAATCGGAGTAGAGGGAACCGAAGAAAATGAAAAAATGGATCGTACGCGCAATAAAAAATACCAGAAGAAATCGATTGAGATTTAACAGCGCAGGATCGCCAAACCTGTAATTCTGAGAGAGCGCCCTGATGGCGGCGACGAGAAACCAAATAAAGCCGATCACCCCCCAGATTCCGAAAGGCATAATGACCGAGAGTGGTCCGTTGTGGTAATCACCTGCCATCCACGCCATTTCCATAGCGTCACCCTGACCCCGCGCGAATTGATCACCGATAATTTCCATCTCATGAGAATTGAGCGCGTAACCCTTTCCTAGAAAAAGATATTGAGGCACCTGCGGCAAGACCATTTTCCACATGGTAACGCGCCACTCTGTCGATGCATCAGCACTCGTCCGTGCGACTGAATCTAGCTCAACCGGGAGAAAACTAATCGCCCGCTGCATCGCCAACGGGAGTTTATTGGCCATTGGAAGAATTGCGGTCGCGATAACAATCCCAGCAAAAATGAACGCGGGAAAAAGACGCGTTTGAAAAAGTTTTTCATAATAAAATTGGGTGCAGAAAATCAAGGCAAAATTGACAATAACCAGCCTATAACCACCAAAAAGACTTAGCACCAAGGCGAAGACAAAAAGGATTAATCGCCATGGCCTGTTCACTTCAAACCCTCCTTTGAACTGGAATGGAAGAAATTTCAGGAGAGAAGAAATGTCGAATACGCCGCTGATGCCATAGCGCGCCAACAGCGTGCAAAAAATGGCCATGCTCGCGAAAGTCAGTCCGCCAAGTCGCATAACCGATGCTTGCCCGATCACACCCAATGCCTCAAATCCACTTTGTTCAGCCGGAAAAATGGCAAAAATGATGTAGAACGCGGGATTTACCAATGGAAGAAGATTACCAATAGCTGACGTTGCTCCTCCGATAAAGTAGGCAGACACATACGAGTAGGCCTGTTTTCTGGCAATGGTATTCCAAGTGAGAGCAAAATAGGCGACAATGGCACCAAACATTAAAATATATTTTTTCCCCCCCTGAGAATCTGCACCGAAAGACCCCAGTTTAATCCCTCCGCGCAATTCTGCGGTGACGAACACAACCGCACCTAAAAACAAAAGCGGGCGCACGACAGAGGGCACAGATAAATATTCTTTTCTCTTATCCAAGGTGTAAGCCAGTAAAGAGAGCACCAGAGTGATGGCAGACAGGAGCAGCCAAAGTGGGGGCTTACCCGGAAGCAAAAAGACCACCGCGCTCATGTTCCAGCTCGCGATTAATAAAAAATTATGCCAGCGCAGTAGAAATGGCATTAAGAACATCGCGACGATAAACCCAAAGACAATCAGAGTCGTCCACCCAAGCGGCGCGGCCGACAGGTAGCCCAATATCACGGCCAGAGGCACACAAATGCACAAAATAACCAGAGAACGGATTGTAATAGAGCGATTAAACATGGCTCTGATGCGCAACCGGTTCCAAGGGTTCCGCAATTCTTGATCGGTGGTTTGCTTTTACGATGTGACTAGCTTCTACAGACGTTTGCGAATCGGGTTTCTTCATGCCCCCATTCAGGCTGATACTTAATCCAATCAACCCCGTGAATAAAAACAGATCCGTATTGAGTTGGCCAAAGATCAGGAAGAAGAAAACCGCTCTAGCCAAATAGTAAGCCAGCAAAAATGTATTGAAATGTCTTAACCCCGAGTCTCCCAACCGATAATTATGGTAAAGAACGCGACCTCCCGCCCAGATGAACCAGATGAAAGCAAGCAAACCAAAAATTCCGAAGGGAATTAAAACCGAAAGCAGACCATTATGGTAATTCCCCGTGAGAATCGCTACATCCATCGTGCTTCCATTGCCACTCGCCGCTAATTGCTCAGCCATATAAAGATGCCCCGGATCAATCGTGTAACCTTTTCCTTTCAGAAAATATTGTGGGATCTGGGGCAAAAGTATCTTCCACATATCCAGGCGCCATTGCGTGGAAGAGTCAGCATCCCGACGGGCGATGGGATCAACATTAACCGGGAGAAAACTTACGGCCCGTTGGACTGAAAAAGGCATCTGGCGCAGAAATGGAAGGATAGCAACTGCGCCAATAACGCAGGCTATCAGCATTTTTGGGAAAATGTGAGTTCGATGAAGCCGTTCCAAAAAAAACGTAAAAATGAAGACCAGGCCGAATATGATCACGACAGACCGATAGCCCCCGAAGAGACTGGCCACCACCGCAAGCGTGAGCAAAATGAGTTTCCAAGGTCTTCGTATGTCCAAAATCTGGCGCAACACCCCCTGCGCCATCAATGCGGTAAACACGGCCATGCAGGCGAACGTCAATCCCGTTACCCGTAAAATAGTCGATGTTGAAAACCCTTCCGAAACCGCCGCTTGATCCGCTGCGAGTTCGGGGGGGAACAAGTTGTATAAAAAATAGAATTCCGGGCCGGCCACATACGCCAAATTGCTCACTACTGCGGTCAAGCCCGACAGAAAGAACAAAACAACATAGATTCTGGCTCTTTGCGACGGAATGCGGTGGCTGGCCAAAGCAAAGTAGCCAATCACAGCCGCAAAAATGTAGAAATAGCCCTTACCTCCGAACGTTTGTGAGCCGAAAGATTTTAGCCCCATTCCGCCCGTGGAAAAACCGGTCAACAACACGACGCCCGCCAGAGCAAGCAATGGCCAGGTCACCAGTGGAACGTGATAAGAACGAGCTGTCCGATAGACTGCTTGCCTGAGAAGGGCAATGAAGAGGGTAACACAAGACATCAAAATCCAGAGGAAGGGCCGTCCCGGTAAAAAGAACAAAACGAGAGAGGCATTCCAACTGACAATCAGAAGTTCGTGATTCCAGCGCAACAGGAAAGGCACACAAAGCCCAACCAGCACCAAGCCCATGATTCCAAAAGACACAAAATCGTCAGGCGTTGCCAGCAAATACCCGACGATTATGGCCAGCGGAACACAGACATATAAAACCGGCCACAGGATCTTTCTCGTCATTCAGGCGAACAGGGTAAGATAAATTCTTCAGAATGCACAAATTTTTTCCGACAGAGAATGTTTCGATGCAATTGGTAGTGGCTCAGTTTGGTTTGGAGTTCCGCCTTTAGGCGGTCCGAAACCGCGTAAACGCGGAACTCCAAACCCGCAACGAATTCAAATTGAACCACCGCCATGCAATTCTGTGTTTATTGAAACTTGTCAAAGGGTGAAAATCTGAGCCAGCATCCCCGATGCTTTTTGCAAGTTTGGTTCTATGAAAGTTTTACTCAATTGCCATCTGCCCTTCATGTTCGCTCATGGCGGAATGCAAACCCAAATTGAACAAACAAAAAGCGCGCTGGAAAAAGTGGGCGTGACGGTGGAGTATTTGCGATGGTGGGATGCCTCACAGACGGGCGACATACTTCACCACTTTGGCAGAATTCCAGCCTCACATCTCCAACTGGCCCAGAACAAAGGTTTAAAGGTCATTATCGCTGATCTGCTGACCGGCCAAGGCTCCCGGCCACCTTGGAAACAGAACCTCCATAAATTAGCCGTTCGCAAGGTTTCAAAGTTCATTCCCCGTTACATCTCTTCATCTTTCAATTGGGAATCGTATCGCTTGGCCGATGGATGCATTGCCTTGACCGACTGGGAAGCCCACTTGATGCGCCAGGTTTTTGGGGCGCCG
>JBKJOA010000007.1:0-12055 GCA_046593365.1 Limisphaerales bacterium | reverse complement strand
AACGGACAAATTGAGGAAGCGAAGGAGCAATTCGATCTCGCGATTGCGAAGAAGCCGGATTGGATGGTAGTGCAAATTCTAATTGGGAAATGTGCGTTGACGCTGGGAGATAAGGTTACGGCAAAAAATTCTTTCGAGCGCGCGAAAAAATTGGCCATGAAACAAAACCATGAAGGGCCGCTGGCGGAGATGGAACAGATGTTGGCGGAGTTGTGAATTTTACGGCATTTCGATGTGTTCACTGAGCCTGTCTTTCAACAATTCAATGAGTTCGGGATGCATGTATGTGAGGTGGTCGGGAATATCGAGGCTGATGATTTTTTTGTGAGCGAGAGCTTCGCTAAATTTACTTTTGAGTCTTTCCGCGTGCCGCCTTTCCATCACAAAAATGTAATCAGCCCAACCAAGCAGTCCTTCGGTGACTTTGATTCTTGCTCCGGTTTCCGTGCCGGCTGATTTCGCCACATACCCGCTGAGGCCTTCGAAAATCTTTTCCGCAGTCGGACTTCTCCATTGGTTCAGGCTGCAAATAAATAGAAGTTTTACAGCCTGACTCATTGTGAACCTCTCGAATTTATCCACCGAGATACGCGCTCTTCACTTTGGGGTTCTGTCGCAACGCCGCCGATTCATCCTGCAAAATAATTTTCCCTGTTTCAAGAACGTAACCGTATCGCGAAATCTCAAGCGCCAGATTTGCATTCTGTTCCACGAGCAAAATGGTGATGCCGCGCTCGCGGTTTATTTCCATGATTTTTTCAAAAATCGTTTTCACAAGAATTGGCGCGATGCCGAGAGAAGGCTCATCGAGCATCAGGAACTTTGGTTTGCTCATGAGAGCGCGGCCAATCGCCAGCATCTGTTGCTCGCCACCTGAAAGCGTTCCACCGATTTGATTCTCGCGTTCTTTTAATCGCGGAAAAATGTTGAAAACGTATTCCAGTTCTTTGGCAATGACGGCTGTAATCTTTTGAAGATACGCACCCATCTTCAAATTTTCCAGCACGGTAAGATTTGCAAAAACCATCCGGCCTTCCGGCACATGAGAAATTCCAGCAGCGACAATCTTGTGCGCGGGGAGTTTGGTGATGTTCTCTCCTTCGTAAATAACTTCGCCACTTTTTGGCCGGAGCAATCCAGAAACGGAACGAAGCGTGGTGGTCTTCCCTGCCCCATTCCCGCCAATGAGCGTGACTATGTCGCCTTGCTTCACCTGCAAAGAAATTCCATGTAGCGCTGAAATTGCGCCGTAATTCACGACCAAATTTTTAATTTCTAACATGTTGATCAACCCCAAGAGACTCGGAAAAATATCTTATTCTCAACTCCGCATCTCTGCGTCTCCTCGGTTATTCTCACTTCCTAAATATGCCTCAATGACTTTCGAATTCTTTTGAATCTCCTCTGGCGTTCCCTCGGCAATTTTAATTCCGTAATCCAACACGGCAATGCGCTGACAAATTCCCATGACTACTTTCATATCATGCTCGACAAGCAAAATACTGATTTGAAATTTCTCCTGCACGAAACGGATCAGCCGCATCAATTCTACTTTTTCCGTCGGATTCATTCCCGCCGCCGGTTCGTCCAGGCACAGCAGCTTCGGTTTGGTAGCAAGAGCACGAACGATTTCCAAACGTCTTTGGTCGCCGTAAGGAAGGCAGGGCGCCGGTTCGCCTTGCAACCGGCCAAGACTAAAAATTTCGAGCAACTCCAGCACTTCCGCTTCGACCCCCTTCTCACTTTCACGAAAACTTTTTCCACGCCACAACGCATTTTGAATTCCATGTTCGCGATGCAATTGGAGCGCGGCGCGAACATTGTCGAAGACGGTCAGGCTCGGGAACAAACGAATGTTTTGAAAAGTTCGCGTAATGCCTCGGCGCGCAAGTTCGTGCGGTTTCAAACGGCAAGTGGGCTTTCCTGCAAAATGAATTGCGCCCTCGGTTGGTTGATAAACGCCGGTGATGAGATTGAAAACCGTGGTTTTGCCCGCGCCGTTCGGACCGATGAGTCCCACGAGTTCGTGTTCACCCAAATGGAAATCTAGTTTTGAAACCGCAGTCAATCCGCCGAAACGGATGGTGACATTTTCAATTTGGAGCAAAGGCTGGCTCATGTTTTGGCCGCGCGCTGCTTACCGAGCGTGAACAATCCCTGCGGTCGCAAAATCATCAGGCCGATGATGAGCAACGAATAAATAATCATTCGGTATTCGGCGAAGGTGCGAAGGGCTTCCGGCAAAGTGGTGAGAATAATTGCAGCGGCAATGACGCCGGGTGTCCGCCCCATTCCGCCGAGAATAACCATAACGACGATGTCGATGCTTTTCATGAAATCGAAGCTCGTCGGCGACAAAAATCGTTTGTGATGCGCGAAAAGTCCACCCGCGATTCCGGCAAAAAATGCGCCGATGACAAAAGCGGTGACTTTGTAGCGAACGGGGTTGATGCCCATCGCGCTGGCGGCAACTTCATCGTCATGCGTGGCAATGAACCCGCGTCCGTAAGTTGAATTCACCAGACAAGCAACGACGAAGACCGTGACGGCCGCCAGGCTCCAGCCCCAACCAAAGTTTGTCCAATTCGCGATTCCAGGAAGTCCGGTGGCCGCGCCGAAAAATTCTGTGGTTTGAAAAATAACGCGAATAATTTCCCCAAATCCGAGGGTCACAATTGCCAGATAATCTCCACGCAATCGAAGCGACGGGACACCGACTGCAAACCCAGCGAGCGCAGCGGCAATTCCGCCGAGCAAAAGTGCGCCGCCAAATAAAATCGGATGCGCCCAAACGGGAACCACCGCTTGCAAAGACAAAGTCAATTTCGCCGCTGTGTATCCTCCAACGGCCATAAAGCCCGCATGGCCAAGACTGAATTGTCCGGTGTGGCCGTTAATTAAATTCAAACTGACGGCGAGAATAATATTAATCGCAATGTCAATGGTAAGGCCAAGGTAATAGCCGTTGAAAAAGTTTCCCGAATGCGTTTTGACAATCCAGTCGAGCAACGGCGTGAGCGCAATCGCGACGGCAATTGCGGCGAGGAGCGAACGTTTTGCGCCGGAGTGCATCATGGGATAATGGAGCGCCGGTTTGCAACCAGCTTTCGATGTAATGCCCCGCAAAGCCGTTTGCCAACCGGCCCTCCATCGCACGTTGAAATAATTGCATTCTTCATACTTTTTCAATGGTTGATTTTCCTAACAAACCAGCGGGGCGAAAAATTAGAATGCCAATCAACATCGCAAATGCAATGCCGTCGCGATAATTCGAAAGGCCAGGAATCCCACCGGCGAATGTTTCCACGACGCCTAGAACAATTCCACCGAGCGCTGCACCAGGAAGGTTCCCGATCCCCCCAAGCACTGCGGCGATGAAAGCGCGAATGCCAGGCTGGATGCCCATCAACGGTTCGATGCCGGGAGCTTTCATGGCGTAAAGAATTCCCGCTATGGCGGCAAGCGCGGAACCGAGTCCAAAAGTAAACGACACAATTCGATTTACATTTATTCCCATCAACGACGCGGCTTGCATGTTAAAAGCGACTGCGCGCATCGCCGTTCCAGTTTTCGTGCGCTGCACGATGAACCACATGGCGGCGAGCAAAACGACGGTGGTCACGAGCACGACGATATCATTGCTGTTCACTGCTAATCCGCCAAAATGAAAATCATGGACCGGAAGCAATTCTGGAAAACGCCGCGTTCCGCTGCCAAACACAGCTTTGTGCTGGCCGGTGAATTCGATGAAAAGCGAAACGCCAATTGCCGTGATGAGAACCGTTAGCTTGGGTCGGTTGCGCAGCGGACGATACGCCAGACGCTCGATTAGAATTCCGATGATGGCGCAAATTGCCGCGGCCAGAATCGTAATGACTAACGCGCTGGCAAAAGAGTGAGGCGGTAAAATTTTTGCAATGAGCGGCGCGAGAAAATAGGCGGCAAATGCGCCCAGCATCAAAACATCGCTGTGCGCGAAATTGATGAAACGGAGGACACCATACACCATGGTGTAACCAAGTGCGATGAGCGCATAGATGGCTCCGAGCGCCAGGCCATTGATCAACTGCTGAAAAAATAATTCCATCGCTGGGGTAAGCGTGGAGTTATGGATTCACCGTTTCGAGATATTTGTATTTCCCGTTCTCCACTTTCAAAATTACTGCTGCTTTCACCGGGTCGCGCTTTTCATTAATGGTGATTTTCGCGGTGACGGCTTCGAAATCCTTTGTCGCCGCGAGTGCGTCACGAATTTTTTGTCCATCCGTGCTGCCCGCGCGATTGATCGCGTCGGCGAGAACAAACGCGGAATCATAACCACAGGCGGCGAGCGCGTCGGGCGTTTTTCCCTCAAACCGCTTCTTGTAATTAACTACGAAATTTCTGCTCTTCTCCGAACCAACGTCAGGATGATAGTGCGTTGAAAAATAAGTTCCCTCGACCGCGTCCTTGCCGATTTCCACGAGCTTTTCAGATTCCCAACCGTCGCCGCCAAAGAAAGGAACAGTCAGGCCGAGTTGTTTCGCCTGGATGCAAATAATCGCCACATCCGTGTAATAGCCGGGAACAAAAACCCCATCTGGCGCGGATGATTTGATCGCCGTCAGTTGAGCTTTGAAATCTTTGTCGCCCCCGTTGTAGTCCAACTCTGCTGTAATTGTTCCTCCATTCGCGGTGATTTGATCTTTGAAAAATTTTGCCAAACCTTTGCTGTAGTCGCTCTTTGCGTCGGTAAAGACAGCCACTTTTTTAGCCTTCAAAGTCTTCGTCGCAAAATTCGCCATGACCGTTCCTTGAAATGGATCGATGAAACAAACGCGAAAAATAAAATCGCCACTCTCCGTCACCTTCGGATTTGTGGACGACGGCGAGATCATTGGGATTTTGTTCTGCTGACAAATGGGGGCGGCTTCGAGCGAACGGCTGGAAGCAACTTCGCCGAGAATTGCGACCACGCCATCGCGCGAAATGAGTTTATTGACGACCGTCGCCGGTTCGCCGGATTTGGATTGCGTATCTTCGGTAATGAGTTCCAATTTTTTGCCGAGGACACCACCCTTCGCATTGATTTCTTCAATGGCAAGCTGGGTTCCTTCATGCGACGACTGGCCAAACGTCGCTTCCTTGCCCGTCAACGATGCAAATTCGCCAACTTTAATTGTGTCGCCGGAGCGGCTGCCGCCGCCCGCATTGGAATCGCCTGATTTTTTGCAGGCTGTCAGGAGGGTTATCAAAACCAGGAGTGACCAAAATAATTTATTCATAAATGTTCCGTCCGCTTTCGCGAGGACGCTAGAAAATATCGCCAGCGTTTTCAACTTTAATAAAAACGTGGACGGGTTGTCACCTCCCCTGATTAGTAAGCTACTCAGCAGGAAAAGTTTTGACGCTGTTCCGTTTCAAACCTACCGTCCGGTAGGCTAATGGACAAAACTGATTCTGCGACACGGCAAAAAATTCTCGATGCAGCACTCAAGCAATTTGCTCATTGCGGTTACAGCGGCGCGTCCGTGCAGGCCATTGTTGATTCGGCGAAGGTCACCAAGCCGACGCTCTATTATTATTTTGCGAACAAAGCTGCGTTGTATAAAGCGCTGGTCGATTCGGCGCACGATGAACGGTTTCGGCTAATGCAAAGCGCGGCGGAAAAAGATGACACGCTTGAAGCGAAACTGGTGGAAATACTCGATGCGCTCTTTAAATTTCTGAAGGGATGAGACTCGCCTTTGCGACGGCTTTTGCTTCGCCTGGTGAACTGCCTGTGAAGATGAATTACTTGAAGAAGCCTCAGCGCAATTTTGAGTTTATCCATTCTCTCATAAAAAAGGAATTGGCCGCTGGTGGACTTAACCGTGGGTTCAACAGTAAAGAATTAGCGTTTGGGTTTCATGGTTTGATGAATGTCTATATTATGGCGCATTTGGTTCTGCCCAACTGCCCGCTGAATCGGACAACTGCCGAAGGCATCGTTAAGTTATTTTTGGCCGGTGCGAAGAACTGAATTTTTAACATGCTCAAAACTACTCCCCTGCTTCTCGCCATCTGTGCGGCAATGATAATTTCGTGCTCGAAAGAAACGGAACCCTCCAAAACTTCAGTGAGGCCCGATGCCGCTGTGCCGGTAACCGTGGCGATTGTTAAGACAGTTTTAATGAACCGCACTTTGCCCATCGTCGGGACCTTGTTTGCCAAAGACGAAGCCACTGTGTCGGCTCAGGTCGAAGGTCAAGTCGAGAAAACCAAAGTGGATTTCGGTGATCGCGTCGCGGTCGGACAAGAACTGGCGCTAATTGATACAGCCACGTACCAAGCGCAAGCCCGGCAGGCGGAAGCCAATCTCGCCAAAGCGAAGGCCAATGCGATCAACGCAGAGCAAAAATTAAAACGCGCGCAAACGTTGCAAAAAGAAAAAATCGCGCCGCAAAGCGATCTCGATCAAGCGATCGCCGATGCCGGGCAGGCCCAGGCAGAAATTCGCGCCGCCGAAGCCACTGAAGCCATTGCGAAATTAAATCTGGAACATTCACATGTGCGCGCACCTTTTGACGCAGCCGTCGCCGAACGCATCGCGAGTGCGGGTGACTATGTGAAAACGGGTTCGCCTCTTTTTCGCATCGTGAATGACGCCGTTCTAAAATATATTGTGCAGGCACCCGAAAGTTACGCTGGTTTGGTTAAAAAAGAACAGCCAGTCGTCTTTACCGTGGATGCCTTTCCAACCAACCAGTTCGAAGGAAAAGTTTTTCTGATCAGCCCGCAAGTGAACACCGCCACTCGCGCGTTTGCGTTCGGCGCGCTGGTTCAGAACCCCGAGAAAAAATTGCGGGCCAGTTCCTTTGCCCGCGGCGAATTGATTTTAGAAAGGGATGTGCCGACCCAGGTGGTGCCGCTCGACGCTATTTTGAATTTTGCCGGTGTCACAAAAATTTTTGTCGTGGAAAACGAAACGGTTCGCGCCCGCGAGGTGCAAGTAGGCCGCATCCAAAATGGGTTTCAGGAAATTTTGTCCGGGTTGCAGCCGAGCGAAACTGTCGTGCTGACGGGACAGGCCAAACTGCACGAAGGTTCGAAAGTTCGCGTTAAAACCGAGGAGAAATCCCAGAAATAATCGCATGGCTGCCCCCGTAAAAAGCGATGCCGCAACACCGCCCAAAGGTTTGGGGCTGGCCGATTTATGCATCAAGCGCCCGGTGTTCGCGACGATGATTAACCTGCTCTTGGTCGTGCTTGGCTGGTTTTCGTTTCAGCAAATCGGGGTAGATCAGTTTCCGAATGTTGAGCTGCCGATTATCACAGTCACGACAACGTTGCGGGGCGCTTCGCCGGAAGAAATGGAAACCAGCGTCACCAAACCGCTGGAGGAAATCATCAACACGGTGCAAGGAATTGATGAATTGAACAGCATCACTTCAGAAGGAGTTTCCAGGATCACCATCCAATTTTTGCTCGAACGAAACCGCGATGTTGCCGCGCAAGATGTTCGCGACAAGGTCAACACGATTTTGTCGCGCCTGCCGCCCGGAACCCAAACTCCCATCATTGACAAGTTCGATTTGGATTCCATTCCAGTGATGTCCATCAGCATTAGTGCCGCGCGAGCGTTGAAGGAAGTCAGTTACATCACCGAGAAACAAATTAAAGAAAATCTGGAGACCGTTTCTGACGTTGGCGCAGTCAATATGGTTGGGGCACGCACCCGCGCTGTTCAAGTCTCGGTGGACATTGACAAATTGCGCGCGAGAAATCTCACGATTCAGGATGTTGCCACCGCCCTGCGGCAACAAAATCTGGAAGTGCCTGGCGGGCGGGTTGAACAAGGCACTCGCGAATTGGTCTTGCGAACTTTGGGCCGCATGCAACGCGTGCAGGATTTCAGAAATTTGATCGTCTCAAACGTAGGCGGGCAGCCGATTTATTTGAAGGACATTGCCACCATCTCTGACTCAATTGAGGAGCCGCGTTCGCTCTCGCGATTGAATGGGCTAAACACAGTTACGCTGGTTGTGCAGAAACAGTCGGGCGCAAATTCGGTGATGTTAATTGACGCGGTGAAAGCGCGACTCAAAGACCTGCAAACTGTTTTGCCCTCTGATTTCAAAATCAACATCACTCGCGATCAATCCATTTTCATCAATCGCTCCCTGCACGAAGTCAGCTTTCATTTGCTGGTGGGCGCAATCCTCGTGGCGCTCACGGTTTTCTTTTTCCTGCACGACTGGCGCGGGACGATCATCGCATCCGTCGCCATCCCCGCTTCGATTGTCGCCACCTTTGTTTTGATGCGTGCCATGAATTACACATTGAACAATTTTACCATGCTCGGTTTGGTGTTTGCGGTCGGCGTGGTCATCGACGACGCGATTGTCGTGCTGGAAAACATTCATCGCACAATGGAGGAAAAAGGTTGGAGCGCGATGCAAGCCGCGGGAGTGGCGACGCGAGAAATCGCGTTGGCGGTGATGGCGACGACCCTTTCGCTGGTCGTGATTTTTCTTCCGCTCGCTTTCATGAAGGGGCGCACGGGCATGTTTTTCTCCAGCTACGGAGTGACGGTGGCTTTCGCAATCATGGTTTCGCTTTTCATTTCGTTCACGCTCACGCCGATGCTGGCGTCGCGATTTTTGCGTCATTCTGAGAACGAAAAAGTGCGTGAGAAAAAAGCGCATGGCGGTTGGCTGATGCAATGGCTTTCCAACCATTACACCCGGATTCTTCGTTGGAGCCTGCATCATCGCTGGGTCATCGTGGTATTGAGCCTTCTCGTGATGAGTTCGACTTACTGGCTGGGAAAATTGACGAAGTTCACCTTTATTCCGCCCGATGATCGGAGCGAATTTGAGATTTCATTACAAACACCCGAAGGCTCGACCCTTCAACGCAGCGCCGAACTTTGCGCGCAAATCGAACGCAAATTAAAAGAGATTCAGTTCGGCAATCAACCAGCGATCACCGATACGCTCGTCACGGTTGGAGAAACGTCAGGGCGTGTCGGCAAAGGAGAAGGCAACGTGACCTTCGCCAACATTTATTGTCGTCTGCCTGAATTGGGTGGGTTTTGGGAAACCCTTTTGGGCAAAACACGGCGCTGGACACAATTTGAAGTGATGGGTCGCGCAAGAAAAGTTTTGGCTGAATTCCCTGACGTGCGTAGCAGCGTGCAAATGATTTCAAACATCGGCGGCGGCGGACGCAATTCCGATTTACAGTTTAACTTGCTCGGCCCTGATCTCGACAAACTTACCGACTACGCCACGAAGATTATCGCGAAGCTGCGCGCAAACAAAAAATTGGTGGATTTGGATACCACGCTTTCAAATCGGAAACCTGAATTGCAAGTTCAGGTTGACCGCGACAAAGCCAGCCAATTCGGGTTGCGCATCACAGAAATTGCCGAAACCTTGCGAACGCTCGTGGGAGGAGAAATCGCTGGAACGTTTAAAGAAGGCGACGATCAGTATGACGTCTGGTTGCGCGCTTTGCCGGAAGGGAGAAACACGCAGGAGGCGCTCGATGGAATCATGTTGCGGGTGCATTCCACTTCGACAAATGCTCCCGCGAACCAACTGGTCCAACTTTCCAACTTCGTGAAGTTACGAGAGGCGCGCGGCCCGAATCAGATCGATCGTTTCCAGCGACAGCGCAAAGTGACAGTCGTCGCGAACCTTGATCCGACTTACGCGTTGGGTGACGCGATTGAAGCAGTGAAAAGTGTGGTCGCTGAAGAAAATTTAGCGCCGGGATATCAGGCGACTTTCACCGGACGCGCCAAACAATTGGATGAGACGCTGCACAATTTTTTAATCGCTTTCGGTCTGGCGATGATTTTTATGTACATGATTTTGGCCGCGCAGTTCGAACATTTCATTCATCCGATTTCGATCATGCTCGCAGTACCGCTCTCCTTGCCGTTCGCCCTGTTGACCATGATTCTGCTGAACGCGCCGTTGAACATCTTTGCCATCTTCGGATTGTTCATGCTTTTCGGGATTGTGAAGAAAAACGGGATTTTGCAAATCGATTACACCAACACGCTTCGTGCGCAGGGAATGGATCGTGAGGAGGCAATTCTACAAGCAAACAAGGTGCGGCTCCGTCCCATTCTGATGACGACCATCATGCTGGTGGCATCCATGATTCCAATCGCGCTCGGCAAAGGACCCGGTGCGGCTGGAAGAGCTGCGATGGCACAAGTAATTATCGGCGGGCAAATGATGTGCCTGCTATTGACGCTGCTGGTGACACCGGTCAGCTACTCGATTTTCGATGACTGGGGCGCGGGAAAATTTTTCAAATTTCGCAGAAAGGAAAAAGTTCCTCGAACGCCTTAGATTACCCCGGTGGAATCAGGCGAACGCAGCCTTTAAACACTCGATGCTTTTCGTGGCAATCACTTCCGCGCCTTCTTCGAATTTAAAAACCTCGACTGAAACGTAACCGTTATAACCCACGCCCTTCAACGCATCTGCAATCGGTTTAAAATCAATTTCGCCAAAACCGGGGCCTTTCAGGTTTTTGTCGTTCGCATGGAAATAGGCGAAGTCCGGCCACGACTCCGCAATGATTTGCGGAATCGGTTTGGCTTCCGAACACATGGCCTTCACATCCAGAATAATTTTGAAATGCGACGTGCTAAGTTGTTTGACAAACCGGAGGGCTTCCTCAGCGGTGTTGATAAAATTCGTTTCTGTCGGCGCCAGCGGTTCGAAACAAATCGTGACTCCGCGTTGTGTGGCTTTGCTGACCGAATTGCGGAAAACATGTATGGCAAATTCCCATGCCTGTTCATACGAAACGCCATCCATCACATTCCTCTGCTTAGGCGAACCAACGATAATATATTTGCCGCCGAGGTCCGCGCAGAAATCCACGAGATCACAAAAGTATTTTGAAGTGCGTTCCCGGACGGAAGCATCCGGATGCGTCAGGTGCAGTCCTTCCGTTTGAACCAGCACCCAATGAATTCCGGAGATTTCGATTCCGATTTTTTCAGCGGTCTGCCGGATTTCTTTTCGCCTCTCCAATGAAATATCCGCCACGTTATTCGCAATCGTAAACGGCGCGATTTCAATGGCGTCGTAGCCCGACTTCTTTGCAAAAGCCATGGCCTCGTCAATTTTCCAGCCCTGAAATATTTCGTTGCAGATTGCGAACTTCATGTCCTGAAAGGTTTAGCGAGTGACACAAAAACACCAAGCGAAACTTTGAAAAGGATGGAAAAGCGGTTTTCATCTTGTCGTCCACCGCTAGTTTTATCTATGGTGCGCGAACCAAAAATTGATCGAGATATTCCTGGATGAAACTTTATTTACTATTTTCTACACTCTGCCTTGCCGCTTTGTTTCCGCTGACTTCGCGCGGGGACGCATCATCGGCTACCAACGAGGTGACTCGCGGCCCATTCCATTCGGCCACCGTCCGTGCCCCTAAAAACAGCGGCACCATCGCGATGAAAGGAATCGTGGTTACGGTTGGCCCGCAGAAAAATGCTTACGTTTGTTACGATGCCGATCTGCTTCGGGTGTCAATGGCGTGGACGGGTGGTTTTCTCGAGTTCGGCGACACTTTGAACAAGATCGCCTGGCCACCGCCGCCACAGGTTAAAGGCACGCCCGCTTTCAGCGTGAACTCCGGTCCGGGTTGGGCGAAAGGTGGATCGTTTGCAGACCCGCGTGTGAATCAGCAAGGGCCGTTGCCGAAAACCTGGGCACACTACAAAGGGCTGTATCAGAATGGAGATCAAGTGGTGTTGAGCTACAGCGTAGGCGATGCCGAAGTATTAGAAACACCCGGATTTGAAAGTAAGGGCGATGTTTTCACCCGCACAATCCAGTTCACAAAAGTAGCGAAAAACCAGAGCCTCGTGCTCGCCGACGGGGTGGAAAACACGAAACTCCAATTGGATTTCTCCAAAACTGGTGAACCAGCCATCGTGAGTCTAGTCGGGGGCAAGAAGTTGGTGGTTAGCGGTGCCGGATTGCCGGAAGGAGCACGTCTGGAAACTACCGACGAAGGCCGGCTCATCCTGAAATTCCTGAAAATACCCGCGAACAAACCG
>JBKJOA010000479.1:0-3229 GCA_046593365.1 Limisphaerales bacterium | reverse complement strand
GTGGCGGAAGGCGCGGAAGAACAGACGCGCTCGTTGGAATCCGCCGTCAGTGGCGCGAACGAACTCGCCGCGTCGCTCAAAGAAACCTCCGGCCAGGCGGAATCGCTCGCCGTTTCTTCCGAGGAAATGGTTTCCTCGTTGCACGAAATTGCGGCGTCGGTGGAACAAGTCACCCGAAATTCGGCGCAGATTGCGTCGAACACGGCGAACAGCGCGGCCTCTTTGAAACAGAGCAACACGTCGATTCAAGGTGTCACGACGGCAGTGCAGGATATGGCAACTTCCGCGCAGGAGATCAGCACGACGATGACGGAAATGAGCACGTCCGTCCAAGGCGTCGCCAAGGACACGGAAGATTTAGCCACCTCCATCAGCGAGACGGCGAGTGCGATGGAAGAAATGGGTCGCTCGATCAAAGGCGTGGCCGGAAACGCGCAAGGTCTGACCGAAGCGGCGGAACACGCTTCGTCCGCCATGAATGAAATGGCGGCGTCCATCGAAGAAGTGGGCGCGATGTCCGAGAGTCTTGCTTCGACCGTTCAAGAAACCTCTTCGTCCATCGAGGAGATGGCGCGTTCCATTCAATCTGTTGCCGAAAACAGCGCGCGCATTACCGAAGTTGGAACCAACGCCGCGACCAGCGCGGAGCAAATGGACCGCTCCATTCGTTCCGTGGCCGATTTGTCAAAACGCGCGGACGAAATTTCTCGACGTGTTTCGCGCGATGCCGAAGAAGGCGGGACCATTGTGCAACGTTCGATTGAAGGAATTGGCCGCGTGTCCAATTCGATGACCGAAGGAGCGAAGGTCATGCGTGAGATGAACAAACGCGCCGGGGAAATCTCCTCGATTGTGGACACGATTAATTTAATTGCCGAGCGCACCAATTTGCTGTCGTTGAATGCTTCGATTGAAGCGGCGCGAGCGGGTGACGCGGGGCGCGGTTTCGCGGTGGTCGCGGAAGAAATTCGCAATCTCGCCGACCGTTCGTCCAAGGCGACTTCGGATATTGCCCAGATAATTAAAGCGTTGCAGGACGTGGCGCGGGATGCGACGCAAGCTTCGGAAAATGGCGTGCGCCTCGCGGAAGAAAGCAGCCGTCAATCGCAGGAAGGCTTGGGCGGTCTCAAGAAAATTCTCGCTGGAGTTTCGGAAACCACCACTCTGGTCGCGCAAATTACCAAAGCCACGGAAGAACAAATGCAGGTTGGCCGGAATGTGGTCGAGTCCATCAGTGCCACGGCGACGCAGGCGAAACAGATTGCGACGACCACGGCGGAACAGGCGAAGTCGGCTCAAAATATTGTCGTGGCCACCAATCAAATGCGGAAGACTTCCAATGAAGTTTCGCAAACCATCGGCGAGCAGGGAAAGACCGCGCGCGGCGTCATCAAGGCGGCCCAAAATACGTCTGACCTGGCCAGGCAGGTTGCCAAAGCGACGGGAGAACAAACGACCAGCGCGGTTGAAATTACCAAGGCGGTGGACCTCATGCGTCGGTCTTCGGAATCGACGGCGCGCGCGGTTGGCGAGCAAGCCAAAGCGTCCAGTGAAGTTTCCAAAGAAATCAACCGGCTGGCGGATTTGATCGGTGGCGTCAGCCGGTCAATGTCCGAGCAGACCGCATCGTCTTTGAAACTAACTGCCTCAGCGGACGACATTCGGGTGCAATCGGAACAAGCCGCCCGCGCGATGAGCGAGCAGACCAGAGCCTTGAAAGACATGACGACGGCTTCGGAAAATGTCGCAAAACAAACGCGGCTGATTTCGGGAGCGAACCGTGAACATTCGGCGGCGGGTGCTGGAATTTTGATCAACCTCACCGAAATTCGCCGCATCGCCGACCGCAACGCCATCGGCGCAAAAGAAACCGCCAGCACGACCCGAGATTTGTTGAGAAATGCGGAAGGGTTGACGGCCACATTTCAAAATGGAACCACCGGAGGTTCAATGCACAGCACAATAAAATTGCCTTCGCGGAAAACCAAGGTTCGCCGCGCTGCACGAAGCAAAAAATAAAAGCAGTGCGTGATGAATTTTCCGAGCGCCGTTGAACGTCCGCCGATTGCCGTGCCCCAAGGGTCCGCCTCGCTCTTGCGTGATTTGATTCACGTGACGACGGGCGTTTATTACGACGAGTCAAATTTCTATTTGATGATCGACAAGCTGACGCCGCTTATCGAAGCCAAAGGATTTATTTCATTGATTGATTATTATTTTTTCCTGAAGCAACGTCCTCCTTTTTCCAACGATTGGCGGCGGGTGATGGACGCGCTTTCCGTCCAGGAAACTTATTTTTGGCGCGAAATGGACCAGATCAATGCGCTCACTCAGATTCTGGTTCCAGAATGGTTTTCGCGGTCGAAGGAGGTTTTGAGAATCTGGGTCGCAGCGTGCGCGACGGGTGAAGAGGCGTTCACCATTGCAATGGCGCTCGATGAAGCGGGTTATGGACGGCATCCCATTGAAATTATTGCTTCAGACGGCAGTGAAGCAGCTTTGGAAAAAGCGCGCAGCGGAATTTATCGGGAACGGTCCTTTCGGGTATCGCCTCCTCAAATCAGGACTAAATATTTTAAACCGCACCGGGAGCATTGGCTTCTAAATCCCGATGTCATGAGCCGCGTTCGTTTCGAGCGGGTGAATCTGGTCGCGCCCGCAGAAATCGGTGAACTGGCGCGCTCACCCATCATTTTCTGTCGAAACGTTTTCATTTATTTTTCGCAACAAGTGATCGGTAAAATTGTCCGCAGTTTCGCCGAACGTATGCCGCCTCAAGGTCATCTTTGCGTGGGTGCATCCGAGTCGTTGCTGAAAGCGACCAACGATTTTGATCTAAAAGAAATTGGTAACGCATTTATCTACGTCCGAAAACCGGAGCTTGCGCCGGAAATCATGAAAGGAATTTTGTGAGCAACGTCATTCGCATTTTAATCGTCGATGACTCCGCCTTCGTGCGGAAGGTCGTCAAAGAAATTGTCTCGCGCTCTCCGTATCTCGAAGTCGTGGGCGCTGCTCGCGACGGAAAAGAAGCGTTGCAACTTGTGGAACAACTCCAACCGGATGTGGTTACCTGCGATTTGTTAATGCCAGGAATGGACGGAATTACATTTGTCCGTGAACAAATGTCGCGCAAACCACTGCCCATTTTAATTCTTACCGCGACCGAAGGAGATGGCGAAATGGCGCTTCAGGCAATCGAGGCGGGTGCGATTGACATTGTTCAAAA
>JBKJOA010000477.1:0-5472 GCA_046593365.1 Limisphaerales bacterium | reverse complement strand
GTAGATAAAATTATTCAAAATGGTTTGCATGAGTATCTCGACAATTTGCAGGACCAAATGAATCTTGTGGGCACGGGCATTTTTGAAACGTTCTTCGCCAAGCGCGTGCGCGAGCCTGAAAAACAAATCATGACTGAACGAACGCAATGAACTTTCTCCCACTCCATTAGCCCTGTGATGATGAGCGAAATTGAACCATCTCAGACGACACCGACAGAGATTGATGCGAAGCTCGTTTCGTACATCAACGTCAAACTGGCGCTGCTTGGTTGCCAGCCGGTCCCCGCCCACTCTAATTCCGATTTCACCGAAATCGCGTCGTCACTCATTGCCCGCTATCGTGAAAAAGAACGGTTGCTCGCGAATCATCTCAGCCCGGCAGACCAGCGAATTCAGAGCTTTCTTTTTGATTATTTCCAGGAGTGCGCCGTCGCCGCTTTGCCGACTCGGACGTTCGTGCTTGACCGGCCCGGCTTGGCTCGAACGCTTTCGCTTCCATTTGATCGCGATGAGTTTATCTCGGACATCGTCAGTTCTTACCGGGTCCAACAAGGTGTCTTGCATAATCCAAAAAGCGACCGCCGAACTACGCAAGGAATTTTCCATGTGACCGAAGGCGGCTTGCCAGTTCCCGACGACAAAGTGGCGGTGGCACAGTCGATCTTCGCCAAATTGTGGAGCCTCGCTTTGTCGCCTCCGCGCGATTTGATGCGGTTGCCATTCATGGCGACGCAAGCTGATCCGGGTGAGTGTTTCGTTTCGCTCTTGATCCGTCCGCTGGTCTGCCCTGGTGTTCCGGGATTCACGCCGGAGAAATCAATGGAGATTCGATTCTTTGTTCCCGGCGGTTTGGTGAGCAATTTGGATTTCGTCGAAAGCATTTTTGGCAACGCGGGCGACCCGTACCTGCCGGAGAATGATGCCGGGCTGGATGTTGAACATTGGACGACCCACACGGGTTGCGTTGTGCTCGCGCCTCACTTAACCAGCGTGACAAAAAAATCCCTTGGCCTTCCACCTTGGGATAAAGCGACCGAACGTCAGCGACGCGACTCCATGTGCTGGCGTGACGAATCGGAACTCTACAACAACGGCGAGGCGTTCAAACTGACTTGCCGCGACGAAACCGGCGTCATCGTCACGATCATCGCCGACAACTATTTCGGTTACTGCAAGAAGGAGGTCAAAACACAAATCAGTTACTCGGCGAACCTGTTTGGCCTTTGCGAAGAAGAACACGCGGGCGGCGCTTTGGTTTTTCCAAGTTACGATTTGGGCGAGGACTTCGCGGGCAACATTCATGTTCGCGCGCTGGGACATTCCTTCGACGAAATAGTTTCTCTCTACGGCGCAATCATGGATCTCAAACCGGAAGGTTATGCGGTGGACAAAAAATTTCCGGACATCCTTTACGTTCCCGAAAATGCTGACTTCGATTTGCATCAACAAAAAGTGAGCTGGTTAAAAGGCGGTGACTTGAGAAGCGTCAAGTTGCTTCCCGGCAAAACTTATGTCCGCCCTTCCGGTTACAAAGTGCAGATGGAGAAACCGGATGGGCGCGCGTGGCGTCTGATTGGAACCGTGGCGGAAGGCACGCTCTGTCACAAACCATCAACTGTTTCCGGCGGCGGTAAATCGGAAATTTCAAAACCGATCAGCGATGCGATTATTCAAGGTCCCGTCTTCGTTGCGGATTTTAAAAAGGATTTCCGAAAAGTGTCCGAGCTTTTGCAGCGCGATTATTCGAATCGTTTTGACGGCAGAAAGAAGCAGAAAAAGGACGCCAGACCTATTCTCTCACCGGAACGCTCACTCGGGTCGGTCATCAAACTGCTGACACCCGACGCACGCGATTATACTTCCGAATATAACGACTGGCTCGACGCCATCCCACAAAACATCAAGGAACTGGTTTTTGTAGTGAAGCGTTTTTACAAAGCGGAATGGGGCCAGGATTGGCTGCAACATTTCAGCGTGGACATCATCAATGGCACTCCGGGAAACGAATTAAAATGCGACAACCGCAAGCTGGTGACTAATTATTTGCGAGTCGGCTACGAGAAGGACGGTGCCTGGCGCGTGTTTGGTTTGCGCAAAGACTTTCAGCCCGCCACCAAGCTCCAAATGGAAGACGACATCACGGCGTCCGTGGTCGTTCCGGTCAGCGCGTTGCCAGCCTGCCCGCAGCCGATGGTCGCGACTTCGGTAAAGTTCGTGCAGAATTGCGAACAGCGACTTTTTCAACGGCCCGACGAAGCGATTCATCGCGGCTATGACCGGCAGACCGAATCCGACTTTGCGCAACCAGGAAATTTTTTCTCCAATTACGAACCGCTTAATGCCGCGAATGCGTGTGACCTCGTGGAAGATGCCATCGGCTTCGCGCAGTTCACGGAACCGATGCAAAATGTCATTCGCGACGCGGCGAAAAATGCGCGCCCCTCATTTTTCGTATGCTCCGCACATCCGCGGCTGGTCAACGGAAAGCCGACTAAAAATCCGCGCTACCTCCAAGTCCGACCCGACTTGTTGAACCCGCGCGCCCGTTATCTCGCCGAAATGGCTGCGCGTTTGCAACGTCGTTTGCCACTCAATGAGCCGGTTCACACTCCCGTCCATGTCGTTTTGCCCGGACGAAGAAACAATCCGCCTGAGCCGAAGATTCGTCCGTTGGCGGTTTTCAATCCGATTCATTATCTGGAACTGCCGGAGCTGTTCATGGAGTTCATTTGTAGCATGACCGGCAAGTCGCCCTCGACGACGGGCGCCGGTTCGGAAGGAGCGCTGACCAAATCGCCTTTCAACGCGTTGCCGCCGATTATCGATTTGAACAATGCGCTCGTGGGGTGGTTGTTGACCGGACACGCTGGATTCGTGACAGCAGCCGGATTTGTTGGGCCGCAGGCACGGGTGGACCACGACATCAGTTTGTTGGTGCCGGAAATCTGGTGCCGCATGAGCGAGGAAGAACGCTCGGCGAAATTTTTGATTGAGAATAATTATCTGGAGCGCTGCAAAGATTTTGAGCACGGCGGAAAATGCGTCCTCGCGAGCCGACTGGGTTTTCGCATCAATGAGCGTTTTGTACGGACATTTTTCAGTCGTGTATTCAATCATCCCAACGCCGTCCTCACGGATGAAATGTTGCGTCCGGAAATCCAGGACATGGCGATTTTCGCCGATGGGATGGGCAACATCATCGCCACACAACAGCGCGTGGCTAAAATGTATTTCGATGATGGCAGCATTGCTTGCGCGTGTCCCCCGTTGAAGGCGCTTTTGCACATCATGGTTCATGGAAAATTCGAGAGTAAAGGACTCGATCATGCGGACATTCGCGCCTTGTTCACCATGGAAAATCTTCTCGCCAGCGATTGGTATGAGGCCCGCTTGAAGGCAAAGCAATCCATCGACTATCAACTTTGGATGCGGCACGTCCGCAACCTCGAGAAGTTTCTCAAACGAGCCAGCTATGCCGAGGAAGCGGAACGGCTCGGAATTCCTTCTCGCCTGGAAAACGCACGGAAAAATTTTACGAGCGCTGCGTCTGTGGATTATTTGCAACGATTGCGCGGGACTCTGGGCGTGGAACCAATTGCTTCATATCTCAACCTTCCTCCTGCACCCTCCGCGTAACTGTCATGGCCATTCACATTTCTCTGCATCATCGGTCGCACTACACTTACGACCGCGCCGTGGCTCATGCGCCGCACCTCGTCCGACTCCGCCCCGCGCCGCATTGTCGCACGCCGATTCTGAGCTACGCACTCAACGTCTTGCCGAAAAAACATTTCATCAACTGGCAGCAGGACCCATTCAGCAATTACGTCGCGCGTCTCGCGTTTCCAGAGAAGACCACCGAACTCCTCGTCGAAGTAAATCTCATTGCCGAAATGTCGGTGTTTAATCCATTCGACTTTTTCCTCGAGCCGTATGCGGAAAAATTTCCGTTTAAATACGAACCCACATTGCTGAAGGGGCTTGCGCCCTTTCTGGAAACCGCACCCGCCACGCCGCTGATCACCCATTTTCTCAAGAACGTAAGCCGCGCGGAAGTTCGCAGCATTGATTTTCTCGTCAGCTTGAATCTCCGCCTCTCGCAGGAAATCAAATACCTCATTCGCCTGGAAGCTGGCGTGCAAAAGCCGGAGGAAACTTTGAAGCTTCGTTCCGGTTCCTGCCGCGACACCTCATGGCTTCTGGTGAATTTGTTTCGCCACCTCGGACTCGCCGCGCGCTTTGTTTCCGGCTACCTCATTCAACTCACACCCGATGTAAAATCGCTGGATGGCCCGAGCGGAACGAGTGTTGATTTCACCGATCTGCATGCATGGTGCGAAGTTTTCCTGCCGGGGGCCGGTTGGGTTGGACTCGATCCCACCTCCGGACTGCTTGCCGGTGAAGGTCACATTCCGCTCGCTTGCACTCCTGAACCTTCGAGCGCCGCGCCGATCAGCGGCGCAGTGGACAAGTGCGAAACGAAGTTCGTCCACGAGATGAAGATTACGCGCATTCACGAGTCGCCGCGCGTGACCAAGCCTTACACCGACGAGCAATGGAAGGAGATTCTCAAGCTCGGAAATTCCATCGACCACGAACTGATAACCAGCGACGTGCGTCTTACGATGGGTGGCGAACCGACATTTATTTCCATCGACAACATGGACGGCGAGGAATGGAACTTCACGGCTGTCGGTCCCGAGAAGCGCAAACTTTCCGGGGAACTGCTGCTGCGTTTGAAGCAGAAATTTGCTCCCGGCGGCTTGCTGCACTGGGGCCAAGGCAAATGGTATCCCGGCGAATCGCTGCCGCGCTGGGCTTTTGCCTGTTACTGGCGCAAAGACGGCAAACCGATTTGGAATAACGACGCGCTCATCGCTGATATAAAAACCAAATACAGCTTCAGTGCGGAAGACTCCGCCAAATTTATCACCGCTCTTGCCACTCGATTAGGCGCTGATCCGAAGTGGGCGATGGCCGGTTACGAAGATCCGTTTTATCATCTGTGGAAAGAGCGGCGTCTGCCGACGAATGTCGATCCGCTCAAGGCAAACCTGAAGGATGAA
Organism: Limisphaerales bacterium; assembly: GCA_046593365.1. Lineage (GTDB taxonomy): Bacteria > Verrucomicrobiota > Verrucomicrobiia > Limisphaerales > CANJXF01 > CANJXF01. The sequence continues at coordinate 406 of JBKJOA010000477.1, read as the reverse complement.
GAAAAACGCGTGCGTCTCACGAAGATTCTCGAGCAAGGTGTCGATAGCATCGTGGGTTATGTGCTGCCGATTCAGCACTCCTGCAAAAATAATCGGCGGATATGGGAGAGTGGTCCGTGGTTTCTGCGTTCGGAAAAACTTTTTCTCACGCCAGGCGATTCACCAATGGGATTGCGCCTGCCACTGGATTCGCTCCCGTGGGTCAGCCAATCCGATTATCCTTACCTGAACGAACGTGATCCAAGCGAAGAGCGACCGCCCTTGCCAGCTCCAGAAGAGTTTCGCGAGCGCTATGAAGCTGGTGCGGTTTCTCCTCCCTCTCCTCCATCGGATGGAGGAGAGGGCCGGGGAGAGGAGGCAGCTTTAAAAGAAGCTCCTCACCTCGATCCTCTCCCCACCCGTTCCT
>JBKJOA010000443.1:0-3756 GCA_046593365.1 Limisphaerales bacterium | reverse complement strand
AAAACCTGCGTGGAAAATATCACGGGGAGCGCGGGCGTCCCGCCTGCCGAATCGGGCGTCGCGCCCGATTCTCGTAAAACCAATTTAGAGGAACGAGCGGTCGGCGCGACGCCGACCGCTGCACCCGAGACGCGCGCGCTCTCCGAAACGCCGCCGCGTTTTTCACGAATGGCTATCGTTGGTGCGACTTGGGCTGCTTTTTTTGGACTCATGCTCTTACTGATGTTTATGCCGTGGACAGGGCAAATAACGCAGTATCGCGGGTCAGCATGGTGGAGAGAATTCTGCACTTTTTTATTCACCCACGGGTTGCCAATGTTCAATCCGAATTCGCCTACATGGAGAATGTTTACGCTGTTGCCGTTGGGACTTGCCGCGCCGTTCGGCACGACGATTCTCGGCTGGATTGCCGCGTCGCAAATTCGCCGCTCGACGGGAAAAATTTATGGGTTGGGGTTGGCGGTGTTCGACGGCCTGTTGTTCCCGCTACTTTTACTGGACGGCTTGCTCTGCGGATTCTTTCTCAAAATGGCCACGCTGCTGGCAGACTTTTACGCCAATCCTTCGCTGGCAAATAATCCACAGGTTCATCCTTCCCTTGTGACGAGATTCGCAAATGTCCTCGCAGAACACCGATTTGAAATTCCAATTATCGTCGCCGGCGTAGCATCCATTATCGTGGACTACCTAATCATCCGCCGCGTCTGGCGCGCGGTGAACAAGCCGCTCGACGGCGCGATTGGGAGCGCAGCCGCACGGGTTGCGCGTCCTGCACTCAACCGTGCTTACATTGCTGCGGTCGCGATCAGTCTCACTGTTGGCGTCATTGGAATGATTGCGCTTATGAACTATTGGCGCTCCAAGGATAGCCGCGTTGGAACTTCCGTGCCGGTCACTTTAACACAACCGCTTTCATTCGGCCCGGTGGTCGAGCGAGTCGTCACGGATTCGGAAATGAATCGTGGCATCGGACTCGACCTTGAGTCGGGAGAAGTTTTCAACGTCTCCAAGTTACCGCTGGCATCCGTTAAGAATCATTTCCGATCAAAAAACGCGGACATCTATTTCGATCCGGCGAAGCACGAATGGCGGGCGCTCGACATGACCCCAATTTCATGGAATCAGGCATCATTGAATTTGTCAGTGGACGACGTGACGCGAATTCACTGGAAACCATTTCGCGGCTCAACTCGAATCGACGGCTTTCCAAGCTGCTATTTTCAAACCCGCGAAGGCAACATGGGCGTTCTCCAGATTGTTGATCAGACCGTTGTCCTTCCAGATGATCAATTCCCATTCAGAGAGCCGCATGGCGTAAAGATTCGTTACAAGCTGGTGCAATCAGCAAAACCAAAACCAATAATTATCAGCAGCGACTTCGGCCCGGTCATCGAGCGGGCGCTGCCGGATGGTGAATTGAAGACTGGCTATGAAGCTCTGGATTTGCGAACGGGCAACTTCCTTTCGGGGCCACGTGAACAGCGGAACAATGACGAATTCATGCTCGCCTGGATGGAGACTAATCACGTGGATTTGGTCACTGTGTGGGATCCAGATCCCGAAGATAGCAACCGAGTTATTTCGTGTGCATTAAGACCAAAGTGTGCGATTTCAACAACGAACGATGGACAAATGCGACGCCGTCGGATTGCCTGACTGCACTGGAATTAGGAACAACCCTACAACCTCTCGATGAGAACAGCATGGACGAAGATTTCACAAAGGTGGGCGTGAGCGTCTATATCCTGCCGCCAGCAATCCAGTTGCCGCGAACGCTGGCGTTCCGAAACCGGGACGGGGTTTCAGGCCTCCTGCAAATCACCGGCTACACCGACAACCCGCGCGGCGTGAAGCTTCGCTACAAGCTGGTGCAAGAAACAACGCAAACGAATTTGGCCTCAAAGCTGGCGCAAGACGAACGATTTTCCATTCCCGATTTAACCTCAGCACAACGAGTTGCTTTGATTACAGAAGCGAGCCAGTCATTTCGACAACTTGTTCAAAAACAGAAAGGACAAAGTAAGGAAATCCCGCGGGTTTTCTGGGGCCCAACAATCGCCAGTTTGAAACCTCTGCGCGTGGTGAACGACCGGGTGAACATCAAAATCGTACTGGCGGAGCGCGGCGGCATCGAGGCTGGCTTCTATGTGAATCAGCCAATTTCGTCCTTCGCGCCGCCACCAAATAGTTTTTTGGAATTCGTGCAATTAAGTCAGCCGGCCGACAAGGCGTTTGGAACGCTTTACCGCTACCGACTGGCGCAAAACGCAGCGGCATCAATTATTGATGTGAGAGAAGATGTCGTGCGCCCGGCTGCCCGCTTCGCTCCCGTGGGCGAGGCGATTCTTCCAACCGGAGAGTTGTCGCCTCGGTTTCTGAATTTATCTGCGGGCCGCGCTGAATCTTCTGCGACGACTAATTTTCCTCTCGCGGAAGTTCACCAGAATGCTTCCGGGGTTCTTGAGCTTGGGATTTACAACATTCACGCCTACCTCGTGGAAGACCGCGAGCGCGGCAGACGGGAGTTTGAAAATCTTTCTGCCGAGGAGTTCATTCGCACAAATGAAATGGCCGGAATGTTTCTGTTGCCCTTCGAGCGATTTTCCTCGTTTGAAATTCAGAAGACGAATTTGCCGATGACAATTCTGATGCCTTACGCCGGGTATTTTCAAGTGACTGAAATCATTGCTGGCAAATATCCCTCCGTTAAGATCCGCTACAAATTGCTGGACCCATCACCCCACAAAGAGAAGAAACCAAAACCTGAAAAGTGAAGTGACGTCCGAACACTCATCTTGCAAAAGCACCACGCCCGGCGCATTCGCCACCACGCAATGGACGCGGGTGCTGGAAGCGCGCGGGGATTCACCGCAAGCAAAAGTCGCGTTGAGTGAATTATGCGCGGCGTATTACGCGCCGGTGTTCGCGTTCGTTCGTTACAACGCGCGGGACGAAGATGCGGCGCGCGATTTGACGCAGGAATTTTTCGCGCGACTTCTGGCGCGTCAGGGATTGAATTCTGTCGAGCAAAGCAAAGGACGTTTTCGTTCCTATCTCCTCGGCGCGGCTAAACATTTTCTCGCCGATATGCGCGACCGCACGAACGCCGCGAAACGCGGTTCCGGTCAGGCGCACGAATCCATCGAGCCGGGAACCGACACTTCTCCCGGCTTGCAATTGTCTGACGAAAGGGCGTTGAGTCCTGATGCTGAATTCGACCGAAAATGGGCGCTCACACTTCTGGATCGGGCCCTGGCTGCGCTTGCGAAGGAAAACAGCGCCGCCGAAAAGTCCGCCCATTTCGAAACGCTCAAACCGTGGTTGACCGGCGACAGCGAAAATTTTTCCCAAGCGGATGCTGCGCGCGCACTGGGTTTGAATGAAGGCGCGGTGAAAGTCGCGATCCACCGTTTGCGTCGCCGCTTTCGCGAGCTGGTTAAAGCTGAGATCGGCCAGACGTTAACTGATCCCTCCCAAGTCGCTGAGGAACTGGCCTGCCTGATCGCTGCATTGAGCGCACGGTAACGTTTTTACCGTTTCCCAAAATGCGAGTTGGATCGTGAACCGATTTCTCTATCATTAGCCCATGTTCAACGCTCGATTCTTTCTCTGGATTTCCCTGAGTTTATTTTTTTGCATTCCGCACCATTCTTCCGCTGGGCAAGATCGCAAACCGAATATTATTTTTTTTATTGCGGATGATTTGGGTTACGGAGACGTCGGTTGTTTTGGGCAGAAAAAGATTCGCACTCCGAA
>JBKJOA010000333.1:0-3451 GCA_046593365.1 Limisphaerales bacterium | reverse complement strand
CTTTTAATCGAACTACTTTGGAATTGAAACTTGCTCTGCGTGCCGCTTTGCCATTCAGTTAGTTTCCTTTTAATCGAACTACTTTGGAATTGAAACGCGTAAATTACAATCATTGATAAAATTATTTTCTTCACTTTTAATCGAACTACTTTGGAATTGAAACATTGCCGTTGCCGATACTAAATCCGCATATTGGGAGCTTTTAATCGAACTACTTTGGAATTGAAACCAAGCCGACAATTAAAGACACCTCGCAAGGATTTTGCTTTTAATCGAACTACTTTGGAGAGTAGAAAAAACTGGGGGAGATTTTGGTCAAGAAGTTAACTTCAACAATTTCGCAGAATGCCTAAAGAGCGAAATCTTTCTATCTTTTCGGCTTTCATTTATTTGTTTCTTTGGCTAAAATCAAACTGAATTTCGGACTGCATCCTGTAAAACGAAATCTTTGATTTTATGACCAAAGCGAAAAATTCCGTTTCCGTTCAGAATTCCGAACCCGCAGAATTGAAAGAACTGATTGACGCAACCGTCAAGTTCTGGCGCAAATATCACCTGACTTACGATCAAGCCGGTTATGTCGGTAAGGAAGTTCGCCGCCAGCTTGGCATCAAAAGAGTCAAATCCCGAAAAAATGTGATTCACCGTCTTTCCCGTGATGAAGAGCAAAAACTGATTAGGCAAGCCTACCGCGAAAACAGTTCCTACGGATTGCTGCTGAAAACGCTTTTTCTGACCGGAGCCAGAGTTTCCGAATTCGTTTCAGTTAAAGTCGAAGATTTCTACTTCGACGAGCAGATGATTCTGATCCAAAAAGGCAAAGGAGGCAAAAGCCGTTACGTGCCGATTCTGCCGGAACTGGCTCAGGAACTGAAAACTCATTTCGGCTCTCGAAAAACCGGGTATGTTTTTGAGTCCAATCGCCATACGAAATTCACCGCCCGCCGAATTCAGCAGATCGTTAAAGAAACGGCGGATCGCGCCGGCATTACCAAAAAAGTTCATCCGCATCTGCTGCGCCACACGGTCGCTACCTTTTTGCTGGAAAAAGGAATGCCGCTCGAACAGATTCAGAAATTCCTCGGACATTCAAAAATCGAAACGACGCAAATCTATGCCGAATCTTCAACCGAGATGATGAAGGAAGGTTTTCAAAGAGCTTTTTCAAACAGCTAAAGCCGAGTTCTCAGAATTTTCATTACTATCGGCAGCTTTTTTGTTCTCAAATTGCGGATACCATTTGCTGAAATTTTCTCGCAGCTCTTCGTTGAGAACTTTGACTCTGACCTGCAATAAAAGATGCGCCCCGCGCTTTGTCCACCTCATCTGCTGTTTTTTGACAAATCTTTTGGCGATGATCTGATTGACGGCGGATTCGACAAAACCCGTGGCAATCGCTTCCCCATTTCGGTAGCGTTCGCCGTAATTGGTAATCATCGAACGGTTTTTACTGATATAAGTCTGAAAATCTCCAACCGTCTGCAAAAGAGTTTTCTGTTTTGTAGTTGTTTCATTCGTATCTAAAAGGCAGTAGCAATCATCAATTTTATCCAAGGCTTTGAGAGCATTTCCGTTCCACAGAGACCATTTGATACTTTCAATTTCCGATAATGTACCATCTTTTAACTCTTCATTTTCCAGACCTTTCGCCATCTGCTTCATCACCGTCAGACGCATTGTGATATGAAACCAATCGAGCAGATGTTCGGCTTGCGGGTTCAGATAATATTGCAAATCCCTGACCCCTTTACCGCCGTCGGATAAAAATGTGATTTGTTGATTCATTTGCATCCCCTGCGATTGCAGAACCTGAAAAAGTCGGCGGCGCGGTTTCCTGTCAATTCCCGTTACAAAACCGAAACACTTTGCCGAGCCGTTCGCTTTGATACTTTTTCCGACAATGACTTCAAACCATTCTCGCGTGCGAGTCTTTGGAAGATTTGAATGCACATAACCGCCGTCAATGCCGACTGTCAAAGGCAGTTCGGGACGCGGCAGATTTGCCCAATCTCTCGGACATCCTTCGAGGAAAAACATCTTTTTGTCGGGTAATTCACTTTCCAGTCTTTCACCGACTTTATGCAAATGATTCCTCATTGTTGCCGCATTAAACTGCTCGTGCAGAGGCAAAACCTCCGACAATAACCGGCGACTCAAATTAAAAGAAATCTGCGAACTGAATTTCGATTCCAGATAAAGCAGTTCCGGCGATGTTCTTTCCGGTAAAGCTTTGGCTAACGGGCTGAATGTTTTCGTTTCCGGTAATTCTTTTTTCAATTCACAACCGCAGTAAAAAAGACGCGGGCTGTCGAGTTCCATTTTGCCGAAAAGCGTTCGATAAATTATTCTGTGCCTGCCTTTGCTTAATCTTTTCCGCCGACAATGCCGACATACTTCGGACTGTTTGAGAAACTCCCTGACTTGCTCCCGAACCATCACCTGTTGGGTTTTTCGCAATAGTTCTTTCGATTCAGCCAGACTCAATCCCAGGTTTTCAAGCGATGATTTTCCCCGTTCAAACTCAATATTTTCAGCTAATAAAATTTCGTCACCCTCATCATTTTCCACCAGAATCCGCATCTTAAACTTCATCCCAATCCTCCTCCGGCATCGCCCCTCTATTTTGGGCATAGTGTAACAAATGCCGGTTCAGTTTGCGGCGGATGAATGTTTCGGGCATCAACAATCGATTCAGCTTCTTTATTTCTGCGGCTTCTTCTTGCAGCCTGCTGACTTTTTCTCGAATAATCCCGATGGCTTCCCCGGCGTTTTCCTGATCGGTGACAAAATTTACCAACTCTTGATATTCTTTGAGAAACCCCGGCAATTTATTTTTTAACTGATCGGTAAATTCATCCTCGACTCGATCAAATTCCGCCGCCTTTCGTTCAGCCTCCGAAATTGATAAATTTCCGCCGCCCGTGCAAAGCGGATATTTCTTCTTTGGATCGAAACTCAAAATGTCTTCGATTCTCAACAGATGTTTCCACCCATTGAAAAAATCATACTCGTAAAGAAATTTCTCACCACGTCTAAATTTGAAGTCAGCCAGTTTGACTTGATGCGGATCATCGGAAAAACTCATTCCGCCGGAGTGATAAATGCCGTAATCTTTCCCGTGAATGAAAAACCGATGCAGATTCCAGTCATCCCAATCAAAAGCAATCTGCAAAATAAAATGGAGGTCGGCAATCGAATAATCATCCGGCACCAGCAGTCTTCGCCAGATCAACGGACTAATACCTTCAAGAACAACCCGTAATTGAAAAATGACTGGTTCTCTAGCGGTTTCCATTAAGATAATTTTACATCAGATTATCAAAAATCTCCCCCACTTTTTTCTACTCTCCTATATGCATTTGTGAAAGTTGGAGAGTCACCGCGGTGACTCTCCAACTTCAATAGATTGTTCTTTTAGTTGGGCAATCAAAAAAAGTTCTTGCAGCAAAAG